>JAGQHR010000133.1 GCA_020431745.1 Candidatus Eiseniibacteriota bacterium | reverse complement strand
CGCTCGCGGAAAGCGAGGTAGCCCGCACGTGACAGCCAGTAGTCCATGGTCAGGTAGTGCTCGGCGTTCTCCTGGTCGTGCAGGAAGAGCGTGCGCAGGTACGAGGGATCGCTGCGGAACAGACGGACCCAATCCCCATTCGGTCCATACGCCGTTTCGAACGCCTGACGATGCTGATCGGTGACCAGGAACTCCCAAACGTAGCAGTACACGTTCTCCTCCAGTGGTATCGAAACGAAGGGAGGGATCGGCCGGTCCGAGCGTGCGCTAGAGTCGGCCAAAAGCGTCCTCCTCCGCACTCCGGAGGGCTTCCGCAGACGGTGCGCCTTCCGCGACGCAGGTCGCGAATCCCGGGAACGGAAACCGGAACGGGACGGGCGCCGGAATGAGGGGCTGATCCAGAACCATGGTGCCGGGCAGGAAGCGTGCCGCACGTTCCCGCAGCTCCGGCGAGAGGAACCGATACTCGCCCGCCTCGCCGGCGTCGAGCCTTCCCGCGATCTTGATCGCCGCGTTGCGGATGATGTTGCCGTCCACCTCGGCCGCAGATTGCTGGGCGCCGATGAGCAACACACCCAGGCTGCGCCCGCGGGCGGCAATGTCGATCAGGACGTCCTTGATCGGGCTCGAGCCGTGCCGCGGCGCGTACTTGTTGAGCTCGTCCAGGACGATGAAGCGCAGCGGTTCGCGTCCGCTCCCCTGCTTCGCTTCGAACATCTGCGTGAGCAACGCGCCGACGACGAACCGCTGTGCGCTGTCGTGCAGGGCGTGGATGTCGACGACGTTGATCGCTTCGTCCAGGGTGACCTGCGACACCCCGGTCGTGATCAAGTGTCCCAGGCGCGACGATTGTGCGTAGAGACGCCGCAGGAACGCCTGCACCGTTCCGGGTTGCGTCTTGGCGGTCCAGGTGCGTTCGTCGACGGGAAGACCGTCATCGTCGGGGAGAGAGTCGCTCCGTCAGAAAGTCCAGCAGGTCGTGGAAGTTCTCGACGACCGCACCCTCGCCGGCTGTTCGGGGATCACGTTTCTGCTCCAGGATGCGCGACAGAACGTAGGACGTATGTGCCGGCGGCTCGCAGAGGACGACCGCACCGTCGGTCGCTCCCGCGAGCGGCCAGGCCCAACGGGCCAGCTGGACCCGCACGCGTTGCTCGATGAAGGACACCTGGGTGCGACCGTCTTCTTCCTCGGTGAAGCAGAAGCGGAGCAGACCCTGTCGAACGAACTCCCATGGAGTCCATCCGAAGACCGTCAGATCCCGATGCGCGCGCGAGGAGACGTCGGCCGCGATCGCTCCGTCGTGACTGCGCGGAGACCGGGGCGCGTAGAGGCGCACGCGCTCGAACGCGCCCGGGGTTTGCACCCCCAGTTGCGTCCACTGTGACGCGGTGGGCTGCCGGTCGAACTTGCTGTTCTTGCGATCCAGGTGCAGCAGATCCTCGCCCTTGACGTTGAAGACGAGCGCGCGGGTGGCCGGGGCGTGCGCTCCCAGAAGGTGTCGCCCCGCTTCCGTCTGAAAGATCATGTAGAGCAGGAAGAGCGCGTACGACGTCTTGGTCGCGACCCCCGAGACTCCGGAGATGGAGACGTGCCCACCCTTCTCCCCGTTCAGGAACGAGAAGTCGGCGAAGAGGGGTTGGCCGGACTGATCGATCCCCACCGGGAGGGGCTTCTCCATCTGATCGAGGAAGAGCGCGTGCTCCCGGTCCTGCCCCGTCGCGCGCTCCACGCGGGCGCCCGGTTCGGGAGGGAGCCAGAGCTCGGGAACCGTGCGCAGAACCTGAACCTCCACGCGGCGAGAGGTGATGCCGGGCATGGTACGGGCGTGGGCGATCCGGTGCGTGTCGGACGGGAACTCCGCTCCTTCGATCGTTCCCGTGCCTTCCACGACGATGCCGTAGTGGGAGAGTTGCGTTCCATCGGGCAGCGTGCGGGTCGTCACGACCAGCTCGTCGAGCTGCGCGACGGCATCTTCGAAGAGGACGACCTGGAAACGGTGCGTGTTCGTGGGGGTGGAGCCGTCGACCAACCCGAGCTCCTGGCCTGTTCGAGGCGGTAAGGAGCCCGGGTCGCGTTCGGCAGAAAAGCCGGAGGTCGAGTCCGATGCGGAGTCAGGCATGGCCCCGATGTTGGGCGATGCCGGCTCCGCCGACAAGGGTTCAGTCGAGCTGGAAGAGGAACGGCACGATGATCTTCATCGCGACTGGTTCGTCGTCCTTGGTCGCCGGCTCGAACTTCCACTGGCGCATCGCGGCGACCGCGTTGTCCCCGAAGGCGGGATGGCCGGGAACGCCCAGCACGACCTCGATCTCGGTGGGATGTCCCTGTTCGTCGACGACCAACTGGAGGTTGATCCTTCCGGAGACTCCCTCGGCATGCTCTGCCTTCGGGTACTCGGCGGGGACCATGTGAGTCGGCTTGGGTGGCGTCATCCCTTCTTCCAACTCATCGACCCGCTCGTTCTTGGACGGGTCCGATTTGGACGTGTCGTTCGCCGCGAGATCGGCGGAGTGCCCGGTGCCGGCTCGTTCGTCGCTCGAGCGCTCCGAGTCCGACCGTTCATCGGCGGAACCGTCCAGGTCGGCGGCGCGGTCGGCGAGCTGGATCGTCGCCCCGTCCGGTTTCTCTTCGGCTCGCAGTCCCAGCGGAAGGATCAATGCGAGTCCGAAGACCGTTCCGGCCAAAGCGAGCACGACGTGATGGCGATGCATGATCGGATACCTCCTCATGGTTTCCAGGCGGTGCAGTCGTTCTTTCAAGAGAGACCGGTGGAAGAGCCGCGTGGACCAGAGCCCCACCGGAGCGGAGAGGAGATCGTGAGTGCGGGGCGCGAGCGGAACGGTCACCGAGCGCGCGATCGCACGAGCCAGGGCGCGGGGATCGAGTCCGCGCGCCAGAACATCCTCGTCGCAGGCCAGCTCGCTCGTCTCGTGGAGACGCGAGAGGACCAGCCAGAGCGGCGGGAAGAAGTAGAAGAGCACGAACGCGACCCGCTGGATCGCGAGGTGCCAGGGATCGCGGGCGCGCCGGTGCGCATCTTCATGAGCCAGGACCGCGGCCAGCTCCTGGGTCTCGAGTGTCTCGAGAGCGAACCACGGAACGACGATCCGGGGATGAACGAGACCGCGCACGCTGGGCAGCACGGCAGCCGGTGTCCACGCGATGTGTGGTAGAGCGACACCGGCCAGCGTCGCGGCCGCTCGGAGACGCGTCTGGAGCTCCGGCGGAAGCTCGCCGGCCGGATGGATCTGCGGGCTCCGGTCCCCCGAATGCAGGCTCTGGAAAAGCACCCGGCCGATCCAGGCGAGAGAACCGAGCAGCCAAAGGGCGATGGCTGCGGACCAAAGCAGCGGTTGCCACGCGGTCGGATCGTGCGCAGTGATCGGCGCGGGAGCGGACAGGAGCCACCGCGGAACGGAGATCACTCCGACCGGATTCCCGGCTGCAGCCGTGCGATCGAGCAGCAGCCATGCGAAAGAAACGGGAAGGAGAAGGCTCCAAAGCGCCAGGCTCCAAAGTCGATGCCGCAGTCGCGACGGCGCGCTCCGCAAGCCTCGTTCGCAGGCGAGGAGCACGAGGACCATCGCCGTCGCGATCGAAAGATGGATCAGGCCGACGCGGCCCACGGAGGGCGCGAGGCTCGACGAGTCGAAGATGCCGGCGAGCCACATCGGTCAGTCCTCCTGGTCGGTGAGGCGTGTTTCGGAGTGCGCCTTCTTTGTCGGAGCAATGCGGTTCGGGTCGTGCTTTTCGGAGCGCCCGTTTGCGTTTGCTCGCGTTTTCCTTTCGTCCTTGGTCTGCTTCGCACGAGAGGCCGAAGAAGCGGAGCCTTCTGTCGGAGATTGCGCAGAGCGGGGTGCTGAGCTGCGATGCCCATTCTGGGGTTCGATCTGCTCCTCCGCAGCGCGCAGGTCTTCCACGGTGAGCGCGTCCATTTCCGCGAGATGGGAGACGAGCGGGCCGGCCATCCCGTCGAACACCGTGTCGAGGAACCGCCGGATCTCCTTGCGGATCATCCGCGGCGCGGAGACGGTCGAGCGGTAGACCCAGGCCTTGCCGTCGAGCCGGACGCGTTCGACCGCGCCCTTCTCTTCGAGCCGCTCGACGATCTTTCGCACGGTGGAGTAGCTGGGGGCGTCGGGGAGCGCCTGGTGGACGTCCCGAACCGTCGCCTCGCGCAGCTCCCAGAGCTTCCGCAGGCACTGCAGCTCGAATCGGGACAGGTCCGGCAGATTTGTCATCGTGTTACCCCACAGTGCTTTACGGTCGTCCAGAGGCCGTGTGTCGACGGTCTCCGTGCCCCCTCGATCGGCTCCTCGCCGTCACCGATCGGACGGGAGCCGGTTCGGCCAGGGACGCGAGCCTGCTACGGTCTTCGGCACATCTGCGACGTCTGTCGCGGTCAATATGCGACAAACGTCGCAGATTCGTCAAGAAATGATCGTTTCCAGTTACGGTACGCTCCTACGGCTGGAGGCCGGTGCGCCGCATCCCAACGTGGCAATCGCGGAGGTCGCAATGTACTCGCCTCACAAGTCCACGGCGAACGCGCACACGAGACGGAGACGGATGTCGTGGATGGTGGCGCTGACTGCGCTCGGACTGGTTCTCCCCTCGTTGGCTTCGGCGCGAGTGTGGCACGTTCTGGCCGACAGCACCGGAGATGCTCCCTTTCTTGCTGCAGCGGTGGACAGCGCAGCGGACGACGACGTCATCGAGCTCGGGCCGGGCGAGTTTCCGGTGGAAGGGCACTCCCTGCGATTCCAGAAGAGCCTGGAGTTCGTCGGTGCGGGCGCGGAGATGACCACGGTGCTGGGCGGTCTTGGCATCATAGACTTGGATGGTGTCCAATCGTGTGCTGTTCGGGACCTGAGGATGATGCCGGGCTTGGCTCGCCATGATCTGTTGCTCATGCAACAGGTCGACGAGTTCGAGGCGGAACGCTGCATCTTCTTCGGCGGTACCGACAACGGGTGGTCGCGTCCGTCACCCTCTCTCGGTCGAACACCCGACTCTGGCGTTCGGTGTGCCCATTGTTCCCAACTGGGGCCTCGCGTACCCTTCCCGTGATGACTGGCTGCAGAGAGCTATGACCTGAACTCCTGCGGCACGCCCCATGGGCCAGGGTCCCGACGTCGGTTTCTCGTGCATCGGACGTCGCCCCCAAATGGCCAACGGAGAAGCGATTCGTTCCGGGAGAACGTCATCGAGGAGCCGGATCCGACGTCACGAACACCCAAGTCATGAGTGATCACCACACACACGCCAGCAGCCGTCGACGCCTCGCCTGGGCGTTCGGGATCACCGCGGCATTCCTGATCGCGGAGGTGATCGGCGGGATCATCTCCGGATCCCTCGCTCTGCTCGCCGACGCCGGTCACATGACCACCGATGCCGCCTCGCTCGCACTCGCCTGGGTGGCGATGCGCGCCTCCGAGCGACCTGCCGACCCCCGCCGTACCTACGGGTACCATCGCTTCCAGGTCCTGGCCGCGCTCGTCAACGGGCTCGGACTCTTCGCCATCGTGATCGCGATCACCTTCGAGGCGATCCAGCGGTTCATGACTCCCGTTCCGGTCATGGGCCGGCCGATGCTGGTCGTGGCCGGCTTGGGTCTCCTTGCCAATCTCGCCGCCTTCCTCATCCTCCATGGCGGCGATCGTCAGAACATCAACGTGCGCGGAGCCACGCTGCACGTCGCGAGCGACCTTCTGGGCTCCGTCGGCGCGATCGTGGCCGCCCTCGTCATCCTGCGCACCGGATGGACGCCGATCGACCCGATCCTCTCGGTCGTCGTCGCGGCCCTGATCCTGCGCAGCGCCTGGCAGCTCATCCATCGGTCGAGCCATATCCTCCTGGAAGGCGCACCGGAGTGGCTGGACGTCACGGTGCTGGAGCGCGAGCTGGTCCAGGCCGTTCCCACCCTCGAAAGCGTGCACCACGTCCATGTTTGGAGCCTCACCAACGAGCATCCGATGCTCACCATGCACGTGACCCTCCGCGGAGACTGCGGCGATCCCACCGAGGCGGTGCGTGCGACCAAACAGGTTCTGCGCGAAACCTACGGAATCACGCACTCCACGATCGAAGTCGACGCCTCGGGGTGTGCCGACGACGATCCCGTGCTTTCCGCCTCGTCGGCCTCCCCTAGCCGGACGGTGTAGGATCGAATCCAGGCGGCGGTCCGGCCCGTTGCGCCCGACCGGGTTCGTGGGCGCGATTCTCCGGGGCGGCCGGGTCCGAAGGCGAATGACGCCGCCAAGGATGGGAGACACGTATGGCTACAAGGCGGGCACCGATCCGTTCGAGCAGCAGATCCGTCAAACGCACCGACCGAAGCGGCCGCAACGAGCCACGGACGGCGCGCTGGCTGAGTGCCGCTCTGGGGATGATCGGGTGCATCCTGATCGCACAACCGGCATTATCGCAGTACTTCGGACAGAACAAGGTCCAGTACGAGTCCTTCGATTTCAAGGTCCTGCGCACCGACCATTTCGACGTCTACTTCTATCCCGAGGAACGCGCGTCCGCCGAGCTGGCGGGTCGGATGGCGGAGCGTTGGTACGCCCGCCTCTCCCGGTATCTGGGACATGAGCTGAGCGGACGCCAGCCGCTGCTGCTCTATGCGAGCCATCCGGACTTCGAACAGACCAACGCGCTCTCGGGAGTTCTGGGCGAGGGGACCGGCGGTGTTACCGAAGCGCTCAAGCGGCGGATCGTGCTTCCGCTGGCCGGTCCGCTCGCCGAGACCGACCATGTGATCGGCCACGAGCTGGTCCACGCGTTCCAGTACGACATCACCGGTGAAGGCCGTTCGGTCGCGACCGACTCCCCGGTGCTGACGCGGCTGCCGCTGTGGTTCGTCGAGGGAATGGCGGAGTACGCCTCCATCGGACCGAGAGACCCGCAGACGGCGATGTGGATGCGCGACGCGACGGCGCGGGACGACCTTCCCGATCTCGGCAAGCTGGCGAGCAACCGGTACTTTCCCTATCGCTACGGCCAGGCCTTTCTCTCCTTTGTTGCAGGGACCTTCGGAGACGATGCGATCGGACGGATCCTGCAGGCGCCGGGAAGGCACGGCACCATCGAGCTGGGAATGAAGGAGGCGTTGGGAGCGGACCCCGATTCGGTCGTGAAGGCCTGGCATCGGGCGCTCCATGGACAGTTCGATCCGTGGCGCGATCGGTTGCATCCGGCCACCGACTACGGCGCGCGCATTCTGGGGGAGCCGGAGACCGGACGCCTCCAGGTAGGCCCGGTCGTGAGCCCGGACGGGCGGAAGATGCTGCTCTTCTCCGAGCGGGACCGGTTCGCGATCAACCTTTTCGTGATCGACGTGAAAACCGGCGACGTCCTGCGTCGTCTCTCCCGCAACGAAGTCGATCCGCACTTCGAAAGCCTGCTCTTCATCCGTTCCGCGGGATCGTGGGCCCCGGACAGCCGGCGCGTCGTGTTTCCGGCGATCACGCGGGGTCGCCCCGAGCTGGTCATCATGGACACCGAGACGGGGGAGCGGCTGCGGGAGATCCGCTTTTCCGAGCTGGGAGAGATCTACGATCCGGCGTGGTCGCCGGACGGTCGCACCATTGCGTTCTCCGCGCTCGCCTCGGGCATGACCGATCTCTTCGTCTACGACCTGCAGGAAGATCGACTCGAGCGCTGGACGGACGAT
>JAGQHR010000132.1 GCA_020431745.1 Candidatus Eiseniibacteriota bacterium | reverse complement strand
GAAGAGGGCGTCGTTGTCGATGTCGCCCCAGAACATGTTCTCGATCACGGAGCTGCGCGAGCTGGTCCAGACGGGGCTGGTCGTCAACGTGCCGCCGGTGTTCTCGAAGATGCGCGTCGTCGACCACCATCCGCCGACGGCGAGGTCGAGATCGCCGTCGTGGTCGAGATCGGCCCAGGAGACATTGGATCCGTAGCCGCCGCCCGCCGAGGTCCAGGTGGGCGTGGTCGGAATCGTACCGGCGTTGTTTCCGTAGACCTTGAACTTGCCGGCGCCGCCGAGCTGGAAGTTGTCCGCGATCGCGAGCTCGGGATATCCGTCGCCGTTCCAGTCTCCGAAGGAGGACGAGTTTCCGTACGACGGAAGGTCCGTGCTCGTCCACGCTGCAGTCGTTCCGATGCCGCCGCCCGTCGTCTGGTCGTTGCGATAGATCCGAATGGGGGCGGAGATGCCGCAGAAGACGACGTCGAGATCGCCGTCGGAGTCGTAGTCGTCCCAGTCGACGTCCAGGGCGAACCCGACCTCGGTGGATTCCCAACTCGGTGTGGCTTCGAACGTGCCGCCGATGTTGGTGAAGATCTTCTGCCGGTCGGAGAACCCGTTGTAGCTCTCGCCCGCGGCACAGGCGAGGTCGAGGTCGCCGTCCCCGTCGGCATCGCCGAGTGAGACCGAGAAACAATAGAAGTTGGGGGAGGTCCAGACCGGTGTGCTGGAGAAGCCGAATCCGTCTCCCAGATAGAGCTTCACTTTGCCGGGCTGAGAGAACCCCGCCGGGCCGATGTAGACCGAAGCGACGACGTCGGGGTAGCCGTCACCGTTGACGTCGCCGATGTCGAGATGTCCGTGGTAGTCGATGTCGCTCGACTGCCAGGTCGGGGTCAGCGGAAGCGTGCCGTCGCCCTGATTGTGGTAGATCACGACTCGTTGCCGCGAGATGTCGTTGCCGTTCGCGACGACCATGTCGAGCCAGCCGTCTCCGTCGATGTCGGCGAACGCACCCCCGGTCGCGATCTGCGAGCCGGGAGTGGACTCGTAGGTCGGCGTCGTCTCGAGCGGCATGAGCGCGCGTGCGGCGATCGGCAGCACCGGGACGAGCCCGGCGGCCAGCAGCATCGCTACGAAGGGGCGATGGGTGCGGGAGACGATGCGACGGGATTCGTGCGTAGCCATGGTGTGACCTCCGGGCTGGCGGTTGGAACGGGTCCAAGGGTACCAGAGTCCTGCCGGGCCGGACGACCGGGTCCGATGCGGGATTGCCGCAGGGCGCGACCGGGCTGGCGAACTGTGCTCTCCCTCTTGACGAAACAGTCGGTCCGGCCGCATCTTCCCGCCGCACCGCAAACGGCGGTGGCATCGTCGTGAGCCGTCAGCTCCCCAGGGGCCGGTTCCGGCCCGAGGCGCCCGTATCCCCGCCGGGGAGCGGGCGAAACCATATGACCGAAACCCAGCGATGGGGCACGCGGGTCGGGCTCGTTCTCGCCATGGCGGGAAACGCCGTCGGACTCGGCAACTTCCTTCGGTTCCCGGCCCAGGCCGCCCAGAACGGTGGCGGCGCCTTCCTCATTCCGTATCTCATCTCGTTCGTCTTCATGGGAATCCCGCTGCTCTGGGTCGAGTGGGCGATCGGGCGGCACGGGGGGCAGTTCGGGCACCACTCCGGACCGGGGATGTTCGATCGCCTGGGCCGACAGCGCTGGCTCAAGTACGTCGGCGTCTTCGGTCTCTTCACGAACCTGACGATTGCGGCCTACTACTGCTACATCGAGTCGTGGACCGTCGCCTACGTCTTCCATTCGATCGGGGGCACCTTCAAGAGCACCGATCCCAAGACGTTCTTCCCACACTACCTGGGCGTGCACGAGAGCTCCCTCTTCGCGCTGCCGGGGGAGGCGCTGGCGTTCTTCACGATCACCCTCGCGCTCAACACCTTCATCCTCTCGCGCGGACTGGCCAAGGGGATCGAGGTCGCGGCCAAGATCGGCATGCCCTTGCTGCTCATATTCGCGGCCGCTCTGGCGATCCGCGGACTGACTCTGGGCTCGCACGCGCCGGCGGTCGTACAGAGTCCGCTCGACGGCCTGAACTTCGTCTGGAATCCGAATCTCTCCGGTCTGGGCAACCCCACGACCTGGATGGCGGCGGCCGGACAGGTGTTCTTCACGCTCTCGCTGGGAATGGGATCGATCCACTGCTACGCGTCCTATCTCAGGCGGGACCAGGACCTGGCGCTCAACGCCTCGGCCGCGGGTTGGATCAACGAGTTCGTCGAGGTGATCCTGGGTGGGACGATCCTCATTCCCATCGCGACCGCCTACCTGGGGTTGTCCGCGGTGCAGGCGGCGACGTCCGGCGGCAGCGGATTCGGACTGGGTTTCCTCACGCTGCCGACCCTGTTCAACAACTGGGGATGGTTCGCCCCGATCGCCGGGGCGATGTGGTTCGGGTTGCTCTTCTTTGCCGGCATCACGTCGTCGTTGGCGATGGGACAACCGCTGCTCGCCTTCCTGGAAGACGAGTTCAAGATCACGCGCGCGCGGGCCGCTCTGCTCTTCGGAGCCGTGACCTTTGCCTTGGGATTCGTCTGTGTCTGGCTCTATCCGGGCGGTGCGTTCGACGAGTTCGACTTCTGGACGGGGACGTTCGCACTGGTGATCTTCGCGCTCTTCGAGTCGATCATCTTCGCCTTCGTTTTCGGCATGGACAAGGGATGGGACGAGATCACCCGAGGCGCCGAGATGAAGGTGCCCCAAGCCTTCCGCTTCATCATCCAGTGGGTCACACCGGCCTTCATCACGGTGGTCTTCGTGGGCGCGCTCATCCAGCCGGTCGACGGGAAGTGGGGACACGCGCTGGCCAGCCTCTTCGGCGGGCACGGTTGGCCTCTCGCTCCCGGGAGCGTGATCGGGAAGATCTTCCACATCGGTGGGAGCTACGCGTGGCGCGGGCCCGACGGTCGTCTCACGGCGGAGTTCGTCCAGGACGCGACACGCCTGTTGCTGCTGCTCGTCTTCGTCGCCATCTCGTTGTTGGTGGCGATCGCCTGGCGCAGGAAGGCGCGCGCGGCGCATCCGGGGACGGGACACGGGAGGGGTCACGCATGACGACGCAGGCCTGGTTCATGATGGGGATCACCTGGCTGGTGATCGGGTTCTTCACCGTGAAGTTCTTCCTGCGGGTGCTGCGTCGAGGATAGTGATCTCGAACGCACTGTCGTGGGCGACACGGCGTCATCACTTCGCGCTGGATGTCCGGTGCGCCCCGAGCGAGTCCTCGGCCGCGGCAGGAAAGCAGATGCCGCTACGCGAAGGCAAGTGCGGTTGTGCGAAAGCCGCTGACGCAACGCCATCCGGATTCGCTATCCTGCGACCGGCGCACAGGGATCGTGCGTCGTTCTCGCGGACGAAACGGAGCGGAGACCCGCGTGTCGATCACCCCGAGCCTCGCTGCCTTCGAAATCTGGTTCGTCGTCGAACCGGAGCGATCGACCGACTCGACAGTAGCGCTGTCGATCGCCGGGCGTCCCGTGCCGCGCGGGGAGACGCGCGCGCCGCTGCGACCGGTTTCGTTGACGCCGCAGCTCCTGTCCCGGGTGGCATCGCGGGAGACGCGGGAGCTGGCGCGGTCGCTGCAGGAGCGTTCCGCCGACCCGACAACCGGTGCGACGGATGCGTTCCTCTCGCTGGGAAGCCGGGATTTCGCACTGCACGGTCCGCGCATGGCGGAGGCAGGATGTTTGCTCCGCGATCTCGGGTCGGCCGGACGGGATCCGGAACCCTTGCGTTGGAATGCGGGACCGCCGTGGGACCTCTGCGTCATCGTGGACACGGCGGAGTCGGGGACGACCTTCTCGGCCGTGGCGGGTGTGGCAAGGGGAGACGAGCGCCATCCTCTTCGCGAGAGCGACCGGGTGCTGCCCAGTGGTTTCGTCCTCCGCGACGGGAGGATGGCACGGCTCGTGACGTTCGGCGCCCATGCGTGGGTCGGATTCCTCCGCCGCCAGCCGGTGCGGCTCGCCCCCGCGCAGGTGGACGACTTCGTGGAGACGGTGCTGCGCCTTCCGCGTCAGCCGCGGCTCATCCTCCCGGCGCCGCTCGCGTGGACGATGCGGGAGGAGCCACCTCAGCCGCTCTTGCGCATCGACGCTCCCGAAGACGACGAGCACGAGTCGGCCGCGGCACTATTGAGCGCACATCGCGGGAAATCGATGGAGTCGGCCGCGGCACCAGTGATCGCTCATCGCGCGAAAGCGATGGAGCCAACCGCGAGCGCGGGCATGCTCACGGCGCACCTGTTCTTTCTGTACGACCCTCAGGCTCTACTTCGTCGTCGACCTCGCGAAGAGGGTGCGGGTCCCCATCCAACCGAGGGGAACGCCCGCTTGCGTCGCGATGAGCTGGGAGCGGTGGTCGCCGGCGCGGATCCCGGCCCGATCGTCATCGACCGGGTGAGCCACACCGGTTGGCGTCGGGACATGGCGGTCGAGCGCAACGCGCGGGTGGATCTGCAGAATCTGGGGCTGCCGCCTTTGGGATTCCGGACGCCGCCCGATGCCTTTCAGCTGCCCGTGGCGCGGTTCTCCCGTGTCGTGTCCGACTTGCTGACCGCGGGATGGCGCGTGGAAGCGTCGGGACGCGCGTGCCGTCTCGCCGAGTCCATCCAATTGGAGGTGAAGTCGGGGTTCGACTGGTTCGAGCTGCGCGGGAATGCCTCGTACGGTGCGCTCTCCGCGGACATCGGTGCGATGCTCGCGGCTCTGCGTCGTGGCGCGATCTGGGTGCTGCTCGGCGACGGGAGCTTCGGGATCCTGCCCGAGGAATGGCTGCGGCGGCAGGGCCTGATCGCGGAGATGGGCGAGGAGACCGAGGACGGCATCCGTTTCTCCCGCGCCCAGGCGCCGCTCCTGGACGCAATGTTGAATGCGCAGGACGATGCATCCGGCGGCCCCGCGACCCGTGTGACGATCGACGAGGGATTCCGCGCGGCGTGTGCCGACATCGCGTGCGCTCCCAATCACGATGCGGGGCTGCTTCCCGCGACCTTCCAGGGAAGCCTCCGGCCGTACCAGAGCGAGGCGCTGGGGTGGCTCGCCGCGTTGGAACGGCACGGGCTGGGCGGATGCCTCGCCGACGACATGGGACTGGGAAAGACGATCGTCGTGCTCGCCTGGCTGGAGCGCGTCCGGCAACGCCGCGCGCCTGATGGCGACGCTTCCCGACGCACGGCCGCACCTTCGCTCATCGTCGTACCGCGGTCGTTGGTCTTCAACTGGAAGGCAGAAGCGGCACGTTTCACGCCGGAGCTGCAGATCCTCGATCACTCGGGTGCGAACCGGCGTCCATTGGCAGAACGCCTTTCGGAGCGTCCGGCGGATATCGTCCTGATCACCTACGGCACGCTACGCAAGGAGATCGATGCGCTCGCAGAGATCCGCTTCGAATGGGCGATCCTCGACGAAGCGCAGGCGATCAAGAACGCGCGGACCGCTGCCGCCCGGGCTGCGCGCCGGCTCGACTCGCGCTATCGGCTGGCGCTGAGCGGAACGCCGATCGAGAATCACCTGGGCGAGCTGTGGAGCCTGCTGCACTTCCTCAATCCCGGCCTTTTGGGGAAGGAAGAAGCGATGCTCCAAGTCGCGCGGACCGTCGAGGGGTTGGAGCGGCTCTCACGGGGCGTGCGGCCGTTCGTGCTGCGGCGGACGAAGGAACAGGTCGCGACCGATCTGCCGTCCCGCTCCGAACTGGTCCTCGAATGCAATCTGACCGGGGCGCAACGCCGCTTCTACGAACGGTTGCGCCGGCACTACCAAGCCTCGCTGTTGGAGCGCGTCGATCGCGACGGATGGGACAAGTCGCGGATGCAGGTCCTGGAAGCTCTGCTCCGCTTGCGACAGGCCGCGTGCCATCCCGGGTTGATCGATGCCACGAGGCGTTCCGAGCCCTCGGCCAAGCTCGACGTGCTGCTCTCACGGCTCGAAGAGCTGCTGGCGGAGGGCCACAAGGCGCTCGTCTTCTCCCAGTTCACGCGGTTCCTGGGGATCGTGCGCGCGGAGCTGACCGCGCGGGGGATCGTGCACGAGTATCTGGACGGTCAGACTCGCGACCGCGCCGATCGCGTCCGCCGGTTTCAGGAGTCGAGCGACGTGGGCGTGTTCCTCATCAGCCTGAAGGCGGGGGGCGTCGGGCTCAACCTGACGGCTGCCGACTACGTGTTCCTGCTGGATCCGTGGTGGAATCCGGCGGTGGAGGCGCAGGCGATCGATCGCGCGCATCGCATCGGGCAGACCAAACCGGTGCTGGCCTACCGGGTCGTCGCTCACCGCACGGTCGAGGAACGGATTCTGGAGCTGCAGGCTTCGAAGCGTGCCCTGGCCGACGCGGTGCTCGGGTCGCAGACGCGCCCGCTGACCGATCTCAGCCGCGAGGATCTGGAGACGCTGCTTTCATGAGGCGTCTGTCGTGAAGCCATGAGAATTGAAAGTTGACCTTTCGATTCTCATGGTATGTGCCGAGCATCGATGCCGGTGTCCTCGATCGCGCATGATCCAGCGAAGATGCACCCCACGATCCGTCGTTCCCGTCGCCGCGCCACTCGGCTATCCGGCCATTGCGGAGAGGCGAGTCGCTCCGCAATGGTCGATCACGCCGGACGACGGACTTGCCGCCTACCGAATCAAGGTCATCCGGTGTCGATAGTCACCCGCGGGAGTCTGCAACCGGTAGTAATAGACTCCGCTTCCGACCGGTCGACCCGCTTGGTCGCGACCGTCCCAGTGCGAGACATGGTCGCCGGCTCTCGTGTAACCTCGGGCGAGCGTTCGCACCAGGCGACCACCCGTGTCGAAAACGTCGAGCTGGATCTCCGCATCGGATGCGAGCCGATACGAGAGTGCGGTCCGGTCGGTGAACGGGTTGGGCCAGTTCGCTTCGAGGACCACGGGAGACGTCGTCACGTCGATCGCGACATCCGCCGGGTCGTTCATCGGGACCGTCAACACTGCAATGCCGCGACTCGCGCAGGCGAGCCAGATCTCGTAGCCGCCCGGGACGGTTCGCACCTCCGCGTCCCAGATCTGGGCGTGCGGCAGCCCTTGGGCGCGGGTAATGGTGCCGAACTGCGTTCCATCGAACCATACGAGGGAGGCTTCGATCCCTTGGCTGTTGAAGTTGGTGAACCAAACCAGGCCATCGGGGGACACGACGAGCGGCGTGACCTGGTCCCCGGGGAGATCCGAGTTGCTGGAATGCCACCACTGATGGGTGCCGGAAACCGGATCGATCCGGAAGAGACCCTCGGTGCTTCCTACCCACGCGATGCCGTCCGGCCCGGCGGCGACCGTCGTCAGGACATCGTGACGGGAATCGAGCTCCGGTAGGTCGACCACCTCGCGCGAGAAGTAGTAGTCGCCGTCCGAGCGTACCACCTCGAAGTTTGCGCAGGCCCACACGGTGCCGGGTCGACTCTCGTCGCGCACGACGTTTGCTCCCCATCCCGCGATCACCACCGGATGGAATCCGCTCTCGTCGTAGTAGCGCAGGTTGTAGTAGTTGCCCATGGTCCACAGCCGTCCCATCGAATCTTCGACCAAACCGTCGGATGTGGATCCCGCTTCGATGGTCGAGTACTGCGATCCGTCCCACTCACGAATGCCGTTGAAGGTCGGATTGAAGGCGACCTGTCCGAGCGACTCGCGATAGCTGAT
>JAGQHR010000131.1 GCA_020431745.1 Candidatus Eiseniibacteriota bacterium | reverse complement strand
GATGCCTAACTGCACTCAGTTCTCGCTGCCCACGTTGTCCATAAAGTTATGAATGTCGGTTCTTTCTAAGAGGCGGTCGCGCGCGAAAGCACCTAGAATCGCGCCATCGCGAACCGGGGCATGGAGGTCTGTGTTCGGCGCATCCGCTCGCGGGCGGGTCGGACACGCACCGGGGAGCAGGCGGTTCTCGTGACGGGAACGGCCCGCTTCTCCAAGGGACGACACCTTCGAAGATGGCTCGATCGAGCACACTCCAGCCATGGGTCTCTCTGTGCCTCGTCCTCGGTAGCCTGGGGATTCTTTCCGGATGCGGGGGTGACTCCGGCGCCGGCCCGACACCGGTGGGGCCGGATGTGACCGCGCCGGACGCGATCGTCGATCTCGCCGCCGAATCGACCGTCGCCGACTCTGCGCTCCTGCTCAGTTGGACCGCTCCCGGCGACGACGGCGACGATGGCCAGGCGCTCCGCTACGAAATTCGTTTCTCCACCTTGCCCGCGACCGTCCCGGGATGGGCCGACTCCCTCGCTAATCTCGTACCCGGCCCGAGCCCGGGCCCGGCCGGCGCCGACGAGCGGTGGGTCATCCACGGGCTGATGCCCGACAGCACATACTTCGTGCGGGTCTGGAGCATCGATGACTCCGAAAATCGCTCCCCCGCGTCGAACGTGGCCTCCGCCGCGGTCGGGGATCGCATTCCTCCGGCACCGATCAGCGATCTCGCCGTGACTCAGATCACCACGACGCGGGCCTCGCTTCGATGGAGCGCATCGGGAGACGACGGTCTCCGCGGACGCGCGACGCGGACCGAGCTGCGGATGCACTCCGCTCCCATCACCGCGGAAAACTGGAACGCGACGACCCTGGTCCTCGACCTCACCGATCCGGCGGACCCCGGCGCTCCGGAGACCTTCACCGTCACCGGCCTGGTCGCGACCTCCACCTACTACTTCGCTGCCCGCGCCGTTGACGACGCCGGCCTGCTCTCGCCGCTCGCCTCGGCCCTGCGCCTGGATACTCCGACCATCGTCGTTCGATCGGTCGGCGGCGCCACCACCGGCTATCCTTCGCTCCGCGCCGCTCTCACTGCCGTCCAGGCGAACGAAAGCGTCCAGCTCGGTGCCGGAACGTTCGACGGCCCCGACAATCGGGATCTGGAACCTGCGGGGGTGAGCATCACGGTGCGCGGCGCCGGCGCGGATGCGAACGGAACCGTCCTCGATCTGGAAGGACAGGGCCGCGCGTTCTACTTCCGGCACGCCTCCGACACCGGATCCGTCGTCCAACACTTGCTGATCCGCAACGGATTCGCCGGCCCGACCGCTCCCGGCTTCGGCGGCGCGATCTTCTGCTTCGGGGGCGCGAGTCCGACGCTGGTCGACTGTACCTTCGAGGACAACACCGCCGTCGCCCAAGGCGGCGCGGTCTCCGCCCGCAACGGTTCGGCCCCGTTCCTCTCGCAGTGCACCTTCCGGAGAAACCGGTCCGGAACCGACGGGGGGGCATTGGGCGCAGACACCGTCTCGCGGCCGCGGGTGCTCGACAGCGCGTTCGAGGAAAACGAGGCGGTCGATCGGGGCGGCGCGATCGCGCTGATCGGAGACTCCGGCGGCGAGATCCAGAACTGCACGTTTCGCGACAACACCGCGGGCCATCACGGCGGCGCGCTTGCCGCCGTCACCTCGTCCCCGGAGGTCCTCGGCTGTGTCTTCGAATCCAATACCGCGGGCGAAGGAGGCGGGGCCATCCTCTGCCGCGAAAGCGCCAATCCGACGATCGATCGCTGCACCATGCGCGACAACTCCGCGCTACGCTGGGGCGGCGCGGTCTATTGTTGGATCGCGTCGTCGCCGATCCTGACCCGCTGCGTCCTCGAGAGCAACGAAGCGGAGCAGGGCGGCGGGCTCCTGGCCTGGACCAGCTCTTTTCCGAGCATTTCCCAAAGTACGTTAGTGCTGAACCGGGCCTGCTTCGGGAGCGCCGTGCGGTGCATCGGCAGCGCGAGCGGCGCCTCCATCTCGCGATCCATCCTCGCGCTCGGCGGCATCCCGGAGTGCGCGGAGGGTGCCGGGCTCGCGGTCCACCTCCAGAACGACGCCCAGGTTCAGATCGATTGCACGGCGATCTTCGGCAACGTCGGAGGCGACTGGGTGCGCTGGCTCGAAGGGTTGCAGGACGTGAACGGAAACCTCGCGGCCGATCCTCGCTTTTGTGATCCCGAGGGCCGGGACTTCCGCCTGCGGCAGGATTCTCCATGCCTGGATTCCGCGGAATGCCGCCTCATCGGTGCACTTTCCGGTTGCGGATCACTTTCGGTCTCCCGCCGGCATCCCCGCGTTCCGGAGCCGATGCTCGTGCCTGGCGAGCGCGTGAGAGCTGACTGACCCACGTCTCTGCTGGTAACGTGGGAGGCGTCAGCACACCTGGTGGGAGGACCGTTGACCGCTCGAGATGAATCCACCCCCCGTCCCACCCGCAACACCCCGCGAGGGACGCCGGCCGGCGGCGCGCAGGACTTGGAAAAGACTGCCGAGCTCCTGGGACGCGTCCGGGCAGGGGACCCCGCCGCTCAGAACGCCCTCGTGAGCCGTTTCCTTCCCCTCCTGCAGCGCTGGGCTCGAGGCCGGCTGCCCCATACCGCACGGGATCTCGCAGAAACCGACGACCTGGTTCAGGTTTCCTTCTTGCGCGCACTGCGACGAATCGACTCCTTCGAGCCCCGTCGCGAAGGGGCCTTCCTCGCCTATCTCCGTCGAATCCTGCTCAATGCGATTCGCGAGCAGTACCGGCAGAGCGCGACCCGCGGCGGTGCGGAGAATCGGTTTGCCGTCGACGGCCGTCCCGAGTCCGGCCCGCCTGCTCTCGATGCCCGCACTTTGGAAGCGTACGAATCCGCGTTGGAGCGGCTCGAGGAACACCAGCGCGAGGCGGTGATCCTGCGGTTGGAGTTCAAGTACTCCTACGCGCAGATCGCGGAGGCCATCAACAGCCCCTCGGAAGATGCGGCCCGGATGGTCGTGAAGCGCGCGCTCGTCCGCCTCGCGGGAGAGATGCAGTCGGGGCCGGAGGCTCCCTAGACCGAACGATTCACGAAGCGATCGTTCGCGAACAACCCGGGCTCTAACCGCGCATCGCTACTCCGGCGCCTCTTCGCGCGCGCCGATCGCGGCGTCGATCCGCAGCTGGAGCTCTTCGGTCATCTGGACGGACAGTCCCAATCCGCGGGCGAGCTGTCCCAGGAACTCCCGCTCAGCGGCGTTCTGCACGTCCACGACCACGAGCGCCGCCGCGTAGACCTGGGCCGCCGCGAGCGGCGAGGGAACCGCCGCGAGAAGACCGGGCAGGTCGGGAGCTGCCGCGAGCTGTCCGCGCGCCCACTCCCGCTCTTCGTCGCTCGCGCCCGCCTCTTGCAGCTGGGCCTCGATTCGCGCTTTCTCCTGCTCGTCCACCACACCGTCCGCCTTCGCGGCTTCGATCATCGCGAGGACCAGCACTCGGGCGAGCGCGTCCTGCTCCGGCGTCGTCGGAGTCGCCGGAGTCGAATCGGGCGACGCGGAGGCGGCGCCGACCTGGTCGGGAAGCGGCGGCAACCCGGCCCGTGCGCCGTCTGGATCGGAAGGAAGGGGTGGAAGATCGGACCGAGCCCCTCCGGCCGGAGCGGAACCGGTGTTGCCGGTACCACCCGGCGTTCCACCGGAAAAGGTCGGCTCACCCTTGCCGCGTAGATGCTCGATGGCCGCGATCGCGAGTCCACCGAGGAGCGTCAGCCCCTGCGGCGAGAGCGCCGCACCCCGGACCGCACCTCCCAGACCTCGCGAGCGCCGCCGGCGGCGTCCTCGCCGTCCGGAGCCACCGCCCATCTGTGACTGGATCAGGGCATCGAGCAGACGACCAGTGCTGAACATGCTGTGTCCTCCTCCGGACCCGATTCCCTCAGGCACCGAATCGAGTCCAAATGCAGACGCCCTCGGGTGGCCCCGAGGGCGATCGCAAATGGCGGGGCCGACGGGGCTCGAACCCGCGACCTCTGGCTTGACAGGCCAGCGTTCTAACCAAACTGAACTACGGCCCCGCGAAAAGGCAACAGACCGGTATTCAATCCCACCACGCTCTCAGATGTCAACCGGGAAGTAGAACCCTTCACGCTCGATCCAACCACGCCGGGAAAGATCGAGCGCTTCGGCGAGCCCGGTCAGACTTTCACGATGCGGGCCGGACGCCCACGCGACCCTCAGGTGCGGCGCCAACCGTTCCCGCGTTTCCGAATTCGGCCAGATCGAATCGACCAGATGGGCGACGACTTCGAGCCCGGGAATCCCGAGCAGCTCCTCCCAGCGGCGGGCGACGGCCGCGTCGGGTTGGCCGCGGAAGAGGGTGGCCAGAAGCTTGGGACGGGGGTCATCGGTGACCCGCCGGAGGAAGCTCTCCCAATCGATCTCGGTCTCGGGAACCCAGGCGACCTCCGCGCACTGCCGGCGCTTTCCGGTCGTTCCCGGCCATCCCCGCAAATCGGTGTACGGCGGAAGGCCGGTGGGTACGATCCACAGCCAAGGTCCCTTCGGCAAGGTGGACGGATCCCCCTGCATTTGCACCGTGACCCGGTGGAGACGCTGCAGCTGTTTCTCGATCTTCCCGAGCTCCGCGCTCGAACGCTCGCTCCCCCGGCGGCGACGCGAGATCGAGGCCCACGGCTCGCGGATCCGACTCCGCGCACGCACCACCGCGGCCAAAAGCGCGGGATCGTGACCCAGCTTCTCCTCCAGCGAGGTGATCGAATGCAGCCCGGCCCGCCAATCGCGGGCCACCAGCAGAACGTCGTTGTGGGCCAGGAGCGCCTGCTCCCCCGCGCCGCCCTTGAGCGAGACCGCACCCATGTCGAGCGAATCGGTGACGACCAGATGCTCCTTCGCCTTGCGGGTGACCCGCGAGATCACCGCTCTGCTCAGGGAGGCCGGCAGGCCGTCCCCCCAATCGACATGCGCCGTCATCAGCCAGGCGGGATCGCTCGAGGGCCGGCGCAGACAGTCGACGAACGGCTTCTCATGGAGCGCACGATGCTTCGGCTCCATCACCGGCAGCACGCGGTGGCTGTCCTGGCTCGTGCCGCCGTGGCCGGGATAGTGTTTGAAGCAGCCGACGATCCGCGAGCTGGCGAGCCCGCGCACGAAGGCCCAACCCAGCACGGCGACCCGCCCGGGATCGCTGCCGAACGAACGCGATCCGATGACCCCGTTCTCGGGTTGGGTGTCGAGATCGAGCAGCGGTGCGAAGTCGACGTGAATCCCCAGCTCCCGCAGTCGATCTCCGAGGATGGATCCGACAAACCGGGCGTCCGCCGCCCGGTTCAACCGTCCCAGCGCCTGCGGGCTCGGCACCGCCGTCCAGGGCTGGCCCTGCGGCCCCCGGATTCCGGCGGTGGGGTGCACCAACCCACCTTCTTCATCGGCGCAGAACAGGAACGGGGCGCCGGAAGGGACCTGGGCGAGAATCTCCTCGCGAATGCTCCGGGCCTCCTCTACCGAGTTGCCCAGGTTGTCCCGAAAGAGCATCAGTCCGCCGACCTGGCCGGCGCGGATCGCCCCTTTGAGAGCGGACGGGACCTCTCGCCCCTCGAACCCCAGCACCCAGGGCGAGGGCCCGCTGCGCGTGTGATAGGCCCCCGTGTTCTTCTTCGCCGTTGCCACTACTCCCCCTTCTTCGAGGATGCGGATGCATCCGTGCCCGCTCGCAACGGAACGGTCTGCGCATTCGCCGCGAGATGAACGTGCCCCATCGATAGTCGCACCGGACGGAATCAATAGAAACGCAAGACGTCGCTGCCCCGATAGTAGAACCGCAGGATGTCCCGGTAGTCGTAGCCATGTTCCGACATCCCCATGGCACCGAACTGACAGAGCCCGACGCCGTGCCCGAATCCCCGTCCCTTGATCCCGACGCGCACGACACGACCGTCGCTGCGATCCACCGCGATGTCGGTGAGCATGCAGCTCCGGAGCGCCTCGCCGTTGGGACGTCGGATCGCCCAGCGGATGGCATCGCCCCCCAGCTCGACGGTTCCACGCTCGAACTCCAGGACCAGACGGGAGACGCGCTTGGACGGTCCGCGGGAAGCGACCTCCATCGAGCGCAAGCGGCCGTATTTCTCCCGATTCCAGCTGGCGACCTGGTTCGGCAACGAGCGGTCCAGCATCTCCTCGAAGGCGCTGCCTTCCCAGATCTCGGTCCAGTTGTAGCGCGGGGAAATCGAACAGAAGGAGTCGGAGACTCGCTTCGTCTTGTCCCGGATCCCCTTCAGGTACGGCGCGCCCGGCTTACCCCACACTTCGGACGGCTCCGCGCTGTGCCCGCCGCAGGTCGAGGAGTAGAACGCGACGATCGGCCGCCGATCCCCGTCGACCGCGACCACGCCTCGAGTCGCCTCCGTCGCCTTCGTGCACCAGGCGGCCTCCGCGTCGACGCCTCCATAGGCTTGATCGTCGACCGTCGAGAGCAAGTCGAACCCCCGCCCGGCCCAGCGCCGCAGCTGGGCCAGAGTGTAGCTGCGCGCCGCAACCGCCTGGGCCTTGATGGCTTCGGCCCGGGGCGGCGGCTGCGCACCGATCTCCAACGGCACGACTCCCGCGACGTACGACTCGAGATCGATCACGTTCACGACGACGATGCCGTCTCCGTTGGAGAAGAGAAGCAGCTCGCCGCGATACGCGCGCTCGTCCAGCCTGAGTGGGTGTTCTGGATCCAGCGGGAACGCGAACAGGGTGTCCGCGACGTTGCCGCGGAGCCGGCCGGTTTCATCCCAGACCTGAATGCCTTCCCCACGCGACGAGAAGCGCCAGGCCGCGCCGACCCGAGTCGGACGGAGTCCGGTATGGAGACGACCGACGGCCCAGCCTCCGCCCGATTCGATCCCGACTTCGGGCGCTCCCACGCGCAGTCCGATCTTCACGAGGGGTATGTCGCCGGCACCGGCGGGACCCGCCGAACCGAATAGCGCGAGCAGGCAGAACAGGGGCCGGAGGCTCGACCAGCTGTGGGCTCGTGCTGTGGACGTCATCGGAACCGGTCGCTCCCCTCCGGTTCTGGACCGGGGATCAGCGACGCGGAAGGATCGTTCCTACTCCGAGGCTGACATCGTACATCGGGGTCCAGCGTCGCCGGGTGTCGATCATGTGGAGACCGGACTCGAGGTTCACGAAGAGCCCCGAAGTGCGGTGCAGGTTCACCCCAACCTTCGCGTTCCATCCGAACTTGAAGATGTTGTCCTTGCGCACGAGATCCTCGTCGGGCATCCCGACGCCGGCTTCGGGATCTTCGGGCAAATAGCGCGCCTGGATATCGTAGAAGCCGAGCCCGGCCCCGGCATACGGAACCCAGAATCGATTGCGAGACCATTCTTCCATGCGTCGCACCACGTCCACCGTGATCGGCATGACGCGAAGACCATCGGTGCGCTCGCCGTAGCGCGCGCCGAGATCCGGCGCCTGGAGCTCCCGAGTCTGGGAAACTTGTTCGCCCTCGAGAAACCGCACACCGAAATCGCCGCGCAGGTCCCAGACCCGGGAAATCTCGTAGCTGCCGAGGAAGTTGAACCCGAGACCGAAGCGATAGTCATCGGCGAGCCGATCGAAGACGTCGGAGCCGACTCCCTGTACCGCGAAGGTGCCGGTGCCGGCTCCCCGAGCCGACGACGCGGACAGAAAGCCCCATCCGACGACGAGGACGGCCAGCCC
>JAGQHR010000130.1 GCA_020431745.1 Candidatus Eiseniibacteriota bacterium | reverse complement strand
GGCCACCCCCACGAAGCGGTTGTTGGCATTGCCCATCCCGAGCCCGTCGATCGTCATGTCCTCGACGATGATGTTGCCCGAGTTGGTCGCCGTGATGATCGGCTTGTACGTGTAGGTGTTGGTGAAGGTCGTCGCCAGCGAGGCGGGTGACGCGATCGTGGTCACGCCCGCACCCTCGCCCAAGAGGTGGACGTCGAGACCATCGATCACGATCTGCTCGGTATAGGTCCCCGCTCCCACCAGAACGGTGCTCGCGGTGACCATGTCCACACCTTCCTGCACCCGACCCGACGCGCCGGTCTGCGGGCTGTCGTCATCCACGTGGAGGACGCTGAAATCGCCCTGGAAACCGGCCGTACCGCCGTCGGTGTCGGTTCCGGAATCCAGCCACGGCGTGAAGTCGATGTCGCCGTCCAAGGCGGCCTGGACGCCCGCCAGCGTGCTCGATCCCCACCAGTTGCCGGAGGCGTTGTCCGTCTTGATCGTCGAGGTATTGACCAAGGCCTCGTTGTCGTTCCCGGACAGATCGTTCCCGACGAGCGTCGCCACGCACGCATCGGCCGTATCGTATCCGGTGTAGATGCCGTAGGAATTGTCCGTCACGACGTTGCCGACAAAGTCACCGGTCGTGCCGGCCCCGAAGTACGTCGTGATGAGCATCCCCGCGGACGTCGATCCGTCGGAAGAGGCCACGCCGCGGTTCCCCGTGACCGTGTTGTTGGACACGGTCGCGACGGCGCCGGCTCCGAGCTCGACCGCATAGTCCAGCCAGTCACCGACCCCCTTGCCCGTGAAGGTGCATCCGTCCACCAGACCGGCGGTCACGTTGGCACCGAACAGGATGACGCCGACGCGCTCGATGTTCGAGAACGTGCAGTCCGTCACGGAAGCGTTCTCGAAGATCGCCATGCCGAATCCGATGTAGGTGGAGTAGGCGATGTTCTGGAAGGTGCAGCCGTCCACCGTCAGCCCGGCGTTGATGCACCGGACCGCTTGATAAATGCTGAACCCCGTGCCGTCGAAAGTCAGGTCACGAAGGGTGACGTCGTCCGCGGAGATCAGGAACCAGGCCCGGGCATCCCCGCTGGAGCCGGTACTCGCGGCCGCGTTGATCGTGGAACCGCCGCTCATGCCCTGGATCGTCACACCCTTGTTGACGTCGACGATCCCTTCGGAAAACGTGGGCGTCTGCACTTCGATCACGTGACCATCCAGCGTGTTGGGAGCGTCTATCGCATCCTGGATGGTCATGAACGATTCGCTGGTGTTGAGGTTGACGATGTTGGTTCCGGCCGATGCAGGCGGCTGATTGATCGTAGGATGGAAGCCCTGCTGATCGGTGGAACGTTCTAGATAGCTGGGAGCCACCTGGGCAGCCCAGGCTCCGGCCGTTCCGATCGCACAAAAAAGCATAGCGATCGCAACGACGCGGGCTGGAATGCGCCGTGAGTGACCAGTCTTCATCGCGGGACTCCTTTCGAGATCGCGGCCCCAAAGGCGAGCTCGACCGGACTCCCTGCCCCCTACGTCACGCCGAGTGGGTATGAATCGGGAGCAAGAGAAGCCCTCACAAACCCGTTTGGGATCACCAAGGGTTGTTCAGTAAGAAATCTGCTCATGTGGCAGACGGCCATTTCATGCGGTCCTATCACTTGCGGTCCTGTCCGTCTTTGGAGAAGGACTCCGAGGACACTACTCCGGCACCTCGAGTCGGCAAAGACCGAATCTGTTGTCGCTCGGTTTTTTTGCCGCGCGCCTCCATGACGAAACCACGCTCGACGATCGCCCACGGTTCGTGACGATCGGACGCTCGACTCCGCGGACGAACCCGAATGTTCGCCTCGCCGCGCATCCGGACACACGACTCTGATACGAAGTCTCAACGCGTGGCGTCCCCACACTCGATCAGACGTGGTGTCCCCTAGGTGTACAACCCACCGCCGATCCGCGACACCGCAACCTCGACGCGCGTCGCTTCGCGCACGTGTCCGGGCGATCACCGGAACGGGTGTCCGCACCGACACAGACAACCCGACGACCCGACGGTACCCACGCGCCGAGCGATGCCACCGGATTCCGGAGCCCGTTGTCGTGCAGGAATTTGGAGCGGCTCGCAGATCCCGGCGTCCGTCACTCGGGATCCCGATCGACCCCGCCCGTGACCGTGGCACCGCGGTTGCCCACTCGCTCCCTGAGAATGTCCGACGCGAGTGAAAGGAGATCCCCATGCCGCCGCTCCCCGCGCTGCCCCCCCGTCACCTCCGGTTGCTCCACACGGGCCGGAGTGCACGTGTCCTCCACATCGCGCTCGCCTTCGCAGCGTTCGTGACGTTCATCCCGACCGTTCACGGCGCGGTGATGCAGACCGCCGACGATGCGACGCTGGCCCCCTACTTTCTCGTCGAGAGCGAGAATCCCGAGATCGACCGCTTCCCGTTGCTGAGCACGACCACCACGTTCTCGATCGCGGGTGCGATCGCCGACGTCGTCATCGAGCAGAGCTACCAGAACGACGGCACCCGACCGATCCACGCGCGCTATGTCTTCCCCGCGTCGACGCGCGCGGCAGTGCACGGCCTGACCATGACGGTCGGCAACGAGCGCATCCGCGCCCGTATCAAGGAGCGGGAGCAGGCGAAACAGGAGTTCACGCAGGCCAAAGAGTCCGGCAAGAACGCGGCGTTGCTCGAGCAGGAACGCCCGAACGTCTTTTCGATGAACCTGGCCAACCTCATGCCGGGACAGCGCATCGATGTCGAGCTCCACTACACGGAGCTGCTCGTCCCGACGGCCGGCATCTACGAGCTCGTTCAGCCGACGGTGGTCGGTCCCCGCTACTCGACGGTGCCGGCAGCCGGCGCGGACTCCCACGATACGTGGATCCGGTCGCCCTACACGCGCGAAGCCGAACCTCCCCGGTACTCGTTCCATCTCGGGGGGCAGCTGAACGCCGGGATGCCGATTCAGGATCTGACCAGCCCTTCGCATCGGATCGCGGCCCGGTGGGACGATCCGGCGCATGTCACGATCTCGCTCGACCCGGGGGAGCACGATGGCGGCAACCGTGACTTCG
This sequence comes from Candidatus Eiseniibacteriota bacterium, assembly GCA_020431745.1. Lineage (GTDB taxonomy): Bacteria > Eisenbacteria > RBG-16-71-46 > CAIMUX01 > CAIMUX01 > JAGQHR01. The sequence goes on along the minus strand of JAGQHR010000130.1, from coordinate 4,702 downwards.
TCCTCCGCTATCGCCTCTCCGAAGGGCGCATCGAGTCCGGCTTGCTTCTCTATGGAGGAGAAGACGGCGGAATGGGCGCCGGGACCGGGGACGGTCCGGATCCGGATTCGTCGGACGAGCAGTTCTTCCTGCTGATGCTGGAACCTCCGAAGCAGGTGGCGGAGTCGGAGATCCCCCCGCGCGAGTACATCTTCGTGGTCGATGTGTCCGGCTCGATGGCCGGCTTCCCGTTGACGACGGCCCAGAACCTGTTGCGACAACTGATCGGGGGCCTTCGACCCACAGACACCTTCAACGTGCTTCTCTTCGCCGGCGCCTCGCGTCTCTGGTCGCCGGAGTCGCGCAGCGCGTCCCGGGCCAACATCGACGAAGCGATCGCCATGCTGGAGCGGGAACGAGGCGGAGGCGGAACCGAGCTCCTCGCGGCCCTGCAGCGGGCGGTCGAGCTGCCGCAGGAGTCGCCGCGCTCACGAAGCGTTCTCCTCGTCACCGACGGGTACATCGCCGCCGAACGGGAGGCTTTCTCCTACATCCGCTCCCACCTCGGACGGTCCAACGTCTTCACGTTCGGCGTCGGCTCCTCGGTGAACCGCTACCTCATCGAGGGCATCGCCCACGCAGGGATGGGAGAGCCCTTCATCGCCCTGGATCCGGACGAGGCCAGGAGCGTGGCCGCACGGTTCCGCGAATATGTCCGCTCTCCGGTGCTGACCGACATCGCGGTCTCCTTCCCCGGGTTCGACGCGTACGACGTCGAACCGACCTCCATCCCCGACGTGCTGGCGGATCGACCCATCCTGATCCAGGGGAAATGGCGCGGGTCTCCCTCCGGGAGCGTCCGAATCACGGGCTGGACCGGGAGTGGACATTTCGCTCGACAGATCGAGGTGTCCGACGCGGTCCCGCGTCCGGAGAACCGCGCGCTGCGATCGTTGTGGGCCCGAACCCGTGTCGGTACCCTTTCCGACTTCGGCTCCACGGACGCCGCCGAGAGCAACCGCGAGGAAATCGTCTCCCTGGGCCTCCGGTACGACCTGCTCACGCGATTCACGTCGTTCATCGCCGTGCGCGAGCTGGTCGTCAACGAAACAGGCCACGCCGAGCACGTGGATCAAGCGCTCCCGCTGCCCGCCGGGGTCTCCGACCTCGCGATCGGTGAGATGCACGCGGGAGACGAACCGGGATTGGTCGTGCTCGTCCTCGGTCTGATCCTCGGTGCCTCTCTCCTCGCGGGGCTCCACCGGAGGCGGATATGCCGCTAGCGTTCCTGTCGATCGCGGGCGTCTGCGCCCTGTCTCTCAAGTTCTTTTATAGTCGGGCGACTCCGGACCAGCTGAACTGGATGCTCGCGCCGACCGCCCGGCTCACGTCCTGGCTCACGGGAGCCGGCTTCGAGCAGGAGATCGGTCGCGGGTATCTGAGCCGCGAGCTCCACTTCGAGATCCTGCCGGCGTGCGCCGGGGTCAATTTCGCGATCGTCGCGTTCGTCGCTCTGTGCTGGATCCTCCGTCGGGAGGCCGATTGTCCGCGCGCTCTGATCCGGACGGTGCTCGCGAGCGCGACGATCGCCTACGGGACGACGATCGTCGCCAACGCCATCCGACTGACCCTCCTGCTGGGAGTGCACGCCGGCAGGATCGCGGTCCCGGGGCTGAGCCGGGACTCCCTTCCGGCGGCGATCGGAATCCTGATCTACTTCCTCTTCCTCGCCGTTCTCGCCGAAGCGAGCGCCGCCTTCGGAAGGAATCGACGTGCTTCGACTCGTTGATCCAAGTTCCCGAATCGGCACTTGCCCATTTCGGGTCATCCGGCTCCCGTTCGTGATCTGGCTGCTCTACCTCTCCGTCACGCTGGTCGGCCCATTTCTCAATGGGGCCGGCCGTTCCGCGGCGTTCTTCGACCATGCCGCGCTCGTGCTCTCCGTCTCCACGGCGGCGCTGCTGCCATGGGTCGTGATCCGCTGGGCGACGTTCCGGCGGACGACGTCGCGACAAATCGATCGCAGCGAGAAAAAAGGCGAAACGAAGATGTCCAATCCATCGTCGAAACCGGATAGAAGAACACGGAGCGAGATGCCGGAACTCGCGCCATCGGGAATTGGCAGATGCTCTGGCCGGGTTGTCAGGAAGGCCACGTGTCTCGCGCTTCGAGATCGCATCGATACCGGATCGAGTCCCCCCTCCCCGTGCTCGACGATCTTCGTCAACGAAGACCAAACAAACGGAACCGTGTCGAGGAAGTACTCCGCGTCCGGGGCTTCCGGAGTATCGGAATACTCCTGCTCGCCTTCTGGGTCGGCATCGGCCTGCCCGGCTGTCACCGTGCATCCGATCCCAGGCCGAATCTCGTCCTGATCTCGATCGACACGCTGCGATCCGACCGGCTCGGATGCTATGGATACGATCGTGACACGACGCCACGCCTCGACGCGCTGGCCGCCCGCGGGACCCGGTTCGAATCCGTGGTCGCCCCGGCGAACTGGACGCTGCCCTCCCACGTGACGATGCTCACGGGACTGTCCCCGCACACCCACGGCGTCGTGCGTCCCGATGTCTCGGCCAGCCCGCGCGTTCGCTTCCTGGCCGAGTACCTCGCAGGAGCCGGCTACGGCACCTGGGCGGAGACCGACGGCGGCTATGTCGGCGCCGCCTACGGGTTCGATCGCGGATTCGACCACTTCGCGGACGACCCGACGCCCTTCGCCGACAAGCTCGCCCGTGCGCTCGCACAGCTCGACAGCGGCTCGCCCCAGTTCTGTTTCATCCACACCTACGACGTGCACTGCCCCTACGTCCCGTCGGCGGAGTTCCGAGGCCTCTTCCGATCCGAGGGGAGCGAGTTCGTCGAGACCGAGGGACGTTGCGGAAACCCCCATTTCAACGGGGTGTCGTTGACCGCGGGCCAGGTCTCGTATCTCTCGGATCGCTATGACGAAGGCGTTCGGGAAGCCGACCACGACCTGGGATGGTTCTGCGACGAGCTGCACCGACGGGGACTCGACGAGAACACGATCGTGATGATCGTCTCCGACCATGGCGAGGAGCTGGGTGAGCACGGACAGATCGGACACGAGCGGACGCTCCACCGGGAAGCGCTTCTGGTCCCCTGGATCGTCTTCGGCCCCGGAATCCATCCCGGCCGGGTCGGCACGACGGTCGGACTGGCCGACGTCACCCCCACGATCCTCGACCTGGCGGGATTGGGGCCGATCGACGTCGCGGCCGGCAGAAGTCGGCGGGCCGTTCTGCGCGGAACCACGGCGACGGTGCGAGCGCACCCACAGTTCAGTGAGTCGAGCGATGGTTGCTCGCTGGTTTCCGTCGTCGCGGACCGTTGGCACCTGATCGTCGACCGGGACGGCGGACGGTGGTCGCTTTTCTCCTGGGATGACGATCGGCGGGAAGCGCAGGACCTCGCCACGACCCGCCCCGATCGGGTGCGGAGCCTGCTGGAGTGCTTCCGGAAGGACGGCCCCGAGGAGACCGTCCAGGCCTTGCAGACCGCCTTGACCCGGGAGGAGCGCGAGCGCCTCCGGAGTCTCGGCTACGTCAACTGACCGGCAAGACGATTCCTCCGATCGCATGGCGCTCCGGGCCGGGGGGCGCTACGGTATCCGGGGAGGAACCACCCGGATGTCGCCTTTGCTCAGATGGCTGCCCATCAGCCTCGCGCTGCTGACGATCGCGTTGGACCAAGTCGGGAAGTGGCTCGCGCTGCAGTACCTGCGGGGCGAACCCATCCACTCGTACCTGGGAGATACCGTCCGGCTGCAGTACGCCCGGAACACCGGGGCGTTTCTGGGGATGGGGGCTGCGCTTCCGGATGTCGCCAGAATCGCCATCTTCACCGTCGGCACGGGAGCGATCCTCGTGATCTGTGTCGTCATCGCCCTCCGCCGGCACTGGCCCCGCGCGGCAGTGATCGGCCTGCCCCTCGTCTTCGCGGGGGGAATCTCCAATCTGATCGACCGCGTGCTGCGCGGCAGCGTCGTCGACTACTTCAACATGGGGATCGGTGCGTTCCGGACCGGCATCTTCAACGTGGCCGACATGGCGATCCTCCTCGGGGTGGGGTTCCTCCTCTTCAGCCACGAATCCACCCGGGAGGAATCGGACGCAGGATCTCCGAGCCCCGCGCAGGATCCGTTTACTTCGTAGGGCCTCCGAGTTCGGAACGACCTCGGAAACGACATCGATCCCGAGGACATCCCGCATCCATTCCGATGGAATCGCGTTCGCGTCTCCCGCTCCATTCGACGCCGGCGCTTCCGGAACCCCTCATATCCCGAAGCTTGACCCGGGAGGATCCTCGCTTCGAGTCGGCCCGCCTCGCGAGCCCCCGGCTTCGAGACCATGGCCCGACTCGCCGCCACTGCAAACCCCTCACCTCTCGGGAGACAAGGAGGACTATTCCATGACGAGGATCGGTGTCTTGCTCTCCGGCTGTGGGGTCAAGGATGGTGCCGAGATCCACGAAGCGGTCTTGACCCTTCTGGCCCTGGATCGCGCGGGGGTCGAAGCCGTCTGCCTGGCTCCGGACAAGGAGCAACAGGACGTCATCGACCATCGCACCGGCAAGACGATCAAGGAGAAGCGCAACGTGCTTTCCGAGTCCGCCCGGATCGCGCGCGGGAATATCAAGAGCATCAAGGAAATCAAGGCGGACGATCTCGACGGGTTGGTCATTCCGGGCGGCTCCGGGG
>JAGQHR010000012.1 GCA_020431745.1 Candidatus Eiseniibacteriota bacterium | reverse complement strand
GGTCCGGTGTGGCGATAGTCCGCGAATGGTCGCCGGCACTTCGCGAAACGACTGCAAGATGCTGCGCCGCAGATATTTACGGATGCATGGCCAGTCGGGTCGCGATTTTCCGGAAGGGCTCCGAGGTCGGAAGGACGAAAGACAGAGGGTGGGCATGAACGCTACGCATCATCCGAATCGGCATCGCGCGGGCGCCGGAGTGGCCCTGCTCATGCTTGCCGGAACGCTCTTCACGAGCGGTTGCGCGCTCTTCCGCAGCGGAGGGGACGGCGAGCTGACCGCGCGCGACGAGCCGACCGCGCTCCAGCAGGCGATCGACTGGGCCACGCAACAGGCGTCCGCCGTCCCCGATGAACCCTACTGGCCGCATCATCTGGCCGAGCTCTACGTGCGCTCGGGTCGTGGCGACGATGCCGAGCATGCACTGCACGACGCCCTCGCGCGGGATCCGCGCTACGCGCCTTCGCTCACCCTGCTCTCCCGGCTGCTCTATCAGGACGGCCGTTTCGGAGAAGGGCTGGAGCTGCTCTCGTCCGTACCGATCGATTCGTTCCCGCGCGGAGAGGCGTGTGTGCTCGCGGCCGATCTCGCTCTGCATCGGGAAGCGCTGGGCGATCCCGAGGCGGCCCGCCGGACGCTGGAACCCTACCGCGCCGACATCGACTGGAAAGAGTTGGGATCGGTGCCGACCTATCTGGAGCTGCGCGGCGACGACTTCCTGGACGCCAAGGTCCCGGCCGAGCGTGCGCTGGATGCGCAGGAGGACGCGGTCAATCTCAACAACCATGGTATCGCCCGTCTGCTCGCGGGGGATCCCGAGACCGCACGCCGCGAGTTCCAGCGTGCGCATACGCTGGATCCGGACCTGCCCGGTCCGCTCTACAACCTGGCGATCGTGGAACGCTTCTACTTCTTCGACGACAAGGCCGCTCAGGGCTACTTCGATCAGTACGCCTCGCTTTCCAGCGAGGACCCCGACGGTCTGCGTCTCGTCTTCCAGACCGACGCGCAGTCTCGCGTCGTCCGGGACGAGGAGGCGGAACGATGAAACATCAGCGTTCCAGCAGGGCCCCCGGTTCCAGGAGATGGGTCGGTTCCAGCAGTCATCCCGGTTTCAAGAGGCGGGTCGGGTCCAGCAAGCGCCCCGGTTCCCGCAAGCCCCGCCGTTGGCTGTTGGGGATGCTCGGTGTCGTGACGGCCGCCGCGCTCACTTCGGGAGTCGCTCTCGCAGCAAGCGACACCAATGCGGCCAAGAAGCAGATCGCGCCGACGCTGGACGAGATCCGGATCGAAGGCGAGATCGCGATGCCCCAGGTCGTGTTCATCACGGCTCGCGACCAGTTCCACTATGACGACGAGCTCCACCGCGACTACCTGCGGTGGGCTCCCGAAATCGCGGCGCTCGCGCCCCTCCCCGGTCTCATCTGGATCGTGGGTCACGAGCGTCCGTCCACCCTGTTCCCGGGAGCGTCTTCTCTGGACGATCCCGTGGTCCCGCTTCCCGCTTCCAATTCCGAATCCGACAGGAGGAAACCATGAGCTTCGTTTCGACGTTGTCCACGTTCTTTCGAGATGGCGGACCCTTCATGTTCGTCATCCTCGCCGTCGGGGTGCTCGTCCTGGGCATCTCGCTCGAACGCATCTGGGTCATCGGACGCGCCTCGGCGCTCGATGCCGGCCGCTTCCTGCGTGACGTCGAGCAGCGCGTGACGCAGGGGGATCTCCAGGGCGCTCTCCAAATCGCGCGCCAGGTGCAGACGCCCGTCGGGCGCGTCGCTCAAAGCGTCATCACGGCGGATCGTTCCACCGACGACCGGCTCATGACGGCGGCGGAAGGCACGGCGTCCGCGGTGCTGCCACCCCTCTCGCGTCGGCTGCCCTTCCTGGCGGTGCTCGCCAACACCGCGACGCTGCTCGGACTGCTCGGCACGATCTTCGGATTGACCACGGCGTTCTCCGCCGTTGGAGCTGCGGATCCCGCCCAACGCTCGGCGTTCCTCGCCGTCGGAATCTCCCAGGCGCTCAATACCACTTCGCTCGGGCTCATCGTGGCGATCCCGACGCTGCTGCTGCATACGTTCCTGGTCGGTCGCGTCGAGTCGATCGTCGATCAGGTGGAAGAGGCCAGCGCGCGCATCATCCAGGCCATGACCAGGGCCGGTCGGGCGGCTTGATGCGATCCAGGAAGAACAAGCGGTTCCGGAAGATCGTGGAGGCGGACCTCGAAATCCTGCCTCTGATGAACCTTTTCGTGGTGCTGATCCCGATGCTCCTCCTGTCGGCGGTCTTTCTCGAGATCGCGGTCGTGCGGATGGATCTGCCCAGCGACGAGGCCGATGCGAACCCGGCGGAGGAGAGCCTGGATCTGGCGGTGCGCATCGAGACCGGCCGCTACGTGATTCAGGGACGCGCCCTGCGGGAGACGGAAGTGGAGCGCGACGGAGAGCGGGATCGGGACGCGCTGACCGACGCGTTGCGGGATCTGGCGTCGACCTATCCGGAGAACAAGGCCGTGCGCATCGTGTCGCACGCGTCGACGCAGTACGAAGAGATCATCCGGGTGATGGATGCCTCGCGGGACGCCGGCATGCCGCTGGTGTCGCTGCAGAGCGCAGGAGAGTAGACGATGCGCAACCGGCGATGGGGGAGGCGGGCCAGAAAGAGCGGTCCGGCGCAGCTCAAGCTGACGTCGATGATGGACATCCTGACCGTGCTGCTGCTCTTCCTGGTCAAGAGTTTCGTGGTCGATACGCCGGTCACTCCCGTTCCGGGAGTGACGCTGCCGGAATCGACCAGCAAGGAAACGCCCGAAGAGTCGTTCGTGATCGCGATCACCGGTCCCGACATCCTGGTCGATGGGGAGAGGGTCTCCTCGGTCGACGAGGCGACGGCCGGATCGGGTCTCTTCATCGCGTCGTTGGGAGAGCATCTTGCGACGATTCGGACGCACAAGCAGGAGTTGGCGCGGATGCGCGGACTGGAAGAAGAAGCCGGGCTCGGTCCGGTGACGGTCCAGGGAGATCGCGCCATCGAGTACCGCGTGCTCGAACGTGTGCTCTACACGCTGGGACAGGAAGGATTCTCGGAGATCTCGCTCGCGGTGATCCGTGAGGCCTGAGGTCCGCGTCATGTCCGGCATCAGAGCAGCCCGCTTCGCGAATCGATCGGCACCAGCCAATCGGGAGGATGGATGGCTCGCGCTTTGACCATGGCCCGCGTTCCCGCGGCGTATCGGCAACCGCTCCTGGGGAGGCCGGATCCGCGCCTGACGCGCTGTCTGACCGCGTCCTCGGCGCTGGGCGCTCTGGTGCTCGTGCTCATCGTGCTCACTCCGGCGCGTCACGCCGAGGTGCAGGTCCAGGAAGTGCCGCGTCGGCTGGCGCGTTTGATCCTCGAGCCGCCCAAGCCCGTGACGTTGCCGCCCGCGCCGGAAGTGCACGCCCAGCTCCCCGAGCCCGTCGTGGAGGAAGCCGCGCCGGAGCCTCCGCCGCAGGCCGAGGTGCAGCCGCAGAAGCAGCCCGAGCCGCGCCAGGTCGGTCAACGCCGGCAGGAAGTGGAGCAGCGCGAAGACGTCGGACGAGCCGGGCGCGAGCAGGCCAAGAAGGAAGTGCGCGAGTCGCTGGCCCAGACCCAGCAGGAAGTGAAGCAGACGTTGGCGGACGTGTCCGCGGCCCTGTCCTCGGTCAAGTCCGAGTCGAAGTCCTCGGCGGCGCCGCGTCGCGGTCAGCCTCGGCGTGGACGCCAGCAGGGGGATCTGGCCCAGGTGGAGAGCGGGCAGACCGTGGACCGTGGTGCCGGGTCCGACGATGGTCCGATCTCCGCGACTCTCCTCGACATCGGATCGATCACCGAGGTGCGGTCGGATCTCGCTTCGGCCGACCCCTCGGCAGCCGCGGGGGGCGGCGGAGCGTTCACGCCCGGCGCGTACCGGAGCAACGCTTCGCTGCTCGCGGTCGTGCGTCGCTACGCCCCCGGGATCCAGTACTGCTACGACAACGAGCTGAAGCACGACGCGTCGCTGCACGGCAAGATGGTGCTCGTGCTGACGGTGCAGGCTTCCGGAGAGGTGTCGGAGGTGGATCTCGCCGAGGATACCGTCGGGTCTTCGCGTCTGCGCGAATGCGTGCTCGCTCAAGTCCGCGAGTGGCGCTTCCCGGCGATTCAAGAAGGCGTCGTCACCTTCCGTACGCCGTTCGTCTTCACGCCGCCGAACTCCTGATCGATCTCGATCCCTCGTCCCGGTGGCGCGGGCCGCCGGGATACGCTCCTCCGCACCATGTAACTTCTCTACGGTGTAAAACGGTCTTTGTAGATCCCACAGAAGCTGACCGGGAGAGTCTTTCCCCATGCCGCGGCAGGTCGATTCCCCCGTCTTTCAGGCCCAATCCAATGGATTGCGAGGCAATTCGTTACACGACGCGTGAGAATGCCCGCGCTTTCTCTTCGGATTGGTTTGGAGATTGCCAACTCATCTGTGTTGGCGGTCGGAGTACTCCGGTCCACTCCGTCCGCCAATGATCCGGACACGCAGCCGGAAAACGTTTCCAGAAGGCCAGCCGCGGTGATCGCAGCGGGGACCGAAGCAAGACTGCCGCGGCTGGCCGATGGAACGACAAAGACCGAATCGAAAGCGCAACGTCTCCTGTTCAGGACCGCGGGTTTGCCCGGGACCATCGAAGCATCTTCGTTCTGCAGCTAGGGTCGGTGGTCTCGAGTCCCGTTGTCCTGAACAGTCCCTGAACGGACGACCCTTCCATCGCGCGGAATCACCACTGCACCCGCACGATCCACCTCCCGCGAGGGTGGGGTCGTCCACCCCTAAAGCGGCCGCTGCGTCTTCGCCACGCCGCTTGCGCCGCCCGCTTTCGCCACGCCGCTTTCGCCACGCCGTCCCCTCGTTCCTCGAGCTCGCCTCTTGCCACAGCCGGCCCGTTTTTGCGCCCGCATGCGTATGCTCCGGTGACGACGGTCTCATCCTTCTTTCATCGAAGCCCGCCAGACTCATGGCATGCAGCGCTTCTCGAAAGCTGGGGGACGGTCAGTTTCCCTTTGGGGAGCCGTCGGCGGGACGGTCCTGGGATCTCTCGTCTGGAGCGCGTGCGCCGAGCTTCCCACCAATCCGGAAATCGCCGCCTCCACGATCCCGTCCGGGCACTCTCACAATGACTACCTGCGGGAAGAGCCTCTTTGGGAAGCGCTGGAAAACGGGATCCCGAGTGTGGAGGTCGATGTCTACCGGGTAGGTCCCATCCTCCTGGTGGGCCATGACACCGGTCATCTGCGCATGGAGCGGACCCTGCGCTCGCTCTACCTGGAGCCCCTTCACGAGCTCGTCCAGCAGCGAGGAGACCGAATCTTCGACGACGGGCACCCGCTGACGTTGCTGATCGACATCAAGTCCGAAGCGGCCCCGACCTACGGTCTGCTCCGCCAGGTGCTCGCTCAGTACGGGGACATGTTGACGGAGTATCGTTCCGGGGTCGTGACCCCCAAGGCCGTAAACGTGATCGTTTCCGGAAACTGCCCGCAGCAGATTCTCGTGGCGGAGGGCCATCGCTACTGTGCCTATGACGCTCGCATCGAGGATCTGGAACATGCCTGGCCGGAGGGATTCGCGCCGATGGTCAGCGTCGACTGGCGGCGAACCTTCGGTTGGGGCGGCGAGGGCGTGCTTCCGGAGGAGCCACACAGTCGACTCCTCGGGTTGGTCGCCCGTTGCCACACCCGGGGTGCGATCCTGAGGTTGTGGAACCTCCCCGCGCCCGCCCACGGCGTGGAGGACGTCTGGCAGACGATGCTCGATGCCGGAGTCGATGTCGTCTCGACGGACGATCTGGAGCGGTATCGTCGCTTCACGGAGGCACGCGCGAGTCGTTAGACTGATGTCCCACCCTCGATTCTGGGAGGAGCCGTGGCGACATCGGGCTACACCATCAAACCGTTGGACGAGACGACCTGGGACGCGTTCGCCGCGCTCGTCGAAGCGAACGGCGGGATCTTCGGCGGGTGCTGGTGCATGGGATTCCATCCCGCGGATGACAGCCACTCCGACCACCCCGACCCCAATCGCCAGCGGAAGCTCGACCGGGTCCGCGCCGGCACTGCCCACGCCGCCCTGGTCTTCGAAGGCGCCGGCTGCGTGGGCTGGGTCCAGTTCGGAAAGCCGGACGAGGTGCCCCGGATCAAGAGCCGCCGCGAATACGAGAAGGACCTCCGCGAGCTGCCGGACTGGCGGATTGCGTGCTGCTACGTCGGAAAGGGGCACCGTCGCCGGGGCGCTCTCACCGCGGGGCTCACGGGCGCGCTCGATTTGATCGCCAGCCTCGGTGGGGGGCGCGTCGAGGGCTATCCCGAACCCGCCGGCGCGGTACCGGCCGGGTTCCTCTTCAACGGAGCGCTCTCCACCTACGAACGAGCCGGATTCACCAAAGACCGCGCGATCGGCAAGCATCGATGGGTCGTCGTGAAGCAGGTGCGCGCGCGGAGGAAAGGACGATCATGACCGTGGACCGCGAGACGATTCTCCGAGCGCTCCGGGACGCGCTGGAGCCCCGGCCCGATGTGCTCGGGATGTGGGAGGGTGGTGCCGTCGCGTTCGATCGTTTCGACGAGTGGTCCGACATCGATCTGCAGCTCGTCGTGGAGATCGATCGACAGGATGCCGCGTTCGAAGCGGTGGAAGCCGCCCTCGCGACAGTGGCTCGCGTCGAGCTGAGCTGGGTCTCCGCCCCGGCCAAGTCTCCGCACGGATTCGCCCAGCGCTTCTACCGCTTTGCCGGAGTGAGCCCGTTCCTCCTGCTCGACCTGGCCGTCTTCGAGCGGGACGCGCCGGATTTCCATCTCGCGCCCCGCACGCACGGCGCGTGTCCGATCTGGTTCGACAAGGAAGGCCTCCTGGTCCCGCCGGCCCCCGATCCGGACGAGCACGCCCGTCTACGGCAACGGGCGGCGGATCTGACCAAGCAGTTCGAGCTCTTCCGGATCCTCGTGGAGAAGGAGATGCATCGCGGGAACGCGATCGAAGCGGCATCGTTCTATCAAAGCTACACGCTGCGCCCGCTGGTGGAGCTGCTGCGGATCCTCCACTGTCCGGATCGGAGCGGGTTCTTCGCCCGCTACGCGCACTACGACCTGCCGCAGGAAGTGCAGACGAGGCTGACCTCGCTGTTCTTCGTCGCCGGACCGGAGGAGCTGATGGAGAAGGAGCGGATCGCTCGTCGCTGGTTCCGGGAGGTCGCGCTCGCCATCACCGGCGATCCGCTTCCAGAGACTCGATTCGATTGATGGCGGAGCTGCATCGCAGAGCAGACGAGTCCGCAGCGGACGGGCGCGGATCGGGCGGACTCGGATCGGAGGGGCTCGGATCGGACGGACTCGCGCCGATCGAACCCGGTCCGGATGTCGCAATCCTGCTCCGAGCCGTCGTCGACTGGGCCACCGAAACGCCCGCGGTGGTGGGGGTGGCGGTCGTCGGATCGCACGCGCGGGGCACGGCTCGGCCTGACTCCGACGTCGACCTGGTCCTGATTTGTGATGATCCCGCGAGAATCCTGACCGGCGACTGGATCTGGCGATTCGGCGCCGTGCGGTCCGTGGCGCACGAAGACTACGGTGCACTGCAATCACTGCGCGTCTTCTTCGACGGCGACCTTGAAGTCGAGTTCGGAATCACCGGGCGGAACTGGGCCGCGCTGCCTCTCGATCCCGGTACGCGGTCGGTGATCATGGGCGGAGTCCGCATCCTCTACGATCCGGATGGATTGCTGCACCGCGCCACCAGCGGTGGGAGGGGCAAGGATTGAGCACGATTCTGATCGTCGGCGCGACCGGCGCGACCGGGAGGCATCTCGTCCGCGAGCTGCTGGACCGAGGGCATCGCGTGAAGGCGATCGTCCGGTCCCGCGCGCGCGTTCCCCGGGACCTGCAAGTTCGCCAGGGCCTGACCTTGATCGAAGGCACCGCCCTCGATTTCGAAGATCGGGAGTTGGCCGGTCACGTGGATGGTTGCGACGGGATCGCCTCGTGTCTCGGCCATACCCTCAGTTTCAAGGGCATCTTCGGCCCGCCGCATCGCCTCGTGACCAACTCGGTCCGGCGTCTTTGCGAAGCGATCCGTGTGACGAAACCCGCGCAGCCGATCCGGTTCGTCCTGATGAACACGACCGGAAATCGCAATCGTGACCTCGCGGAACGGGTGTCGCTTCCCGAGCGTGCGGCGCTTTCTCTCCTGCGTCGATTGGTACCTCCACATGCCGACAACGAGGACGCCGCACAATATCTGCGGACGCAGGTCGGACCGGACGACCCCGTCATCCAGTGGGTGGCCGTCCGTCCGGATACGCTCATCGATGAGGACGCTGTCTCTGCGTACGAGCTGCATCCATCTCCCATCAGGAGTCCGCTCTTCAATGCGGGAAAGACCAGCCGCATCAATGTCGGCCACTTCATGGCCACCCTCCTCGATGACGACGCCGTGTGGAGCCACTGGAAGGGCCGAATGCCGGTGATGTACAATCAGAGCACGTGAGATCGGGACGCCCCCTCCCGCGGCCCATCGAGTGCAGATGCCGTGCGACCCGACTGACGTGGCACCTGATCCCTGAAAGGGTGGCGACGAAGTCAGCGTGCCCTATGCGGAGGTTCGGGGAACCCTTTGGGGGCGGCTGCAATGAAAACCCTTCGTGAAGCACTTGCCATGACCGAGCATCGTCGGCGTTTGCGCAAACTTCCCTCGGTCGTCCTCTGTATCGACGTAGTGGCGATCCTCGCTTTCGCCGGTCTGGCTGCCATGAATCCCGGATACGTTCCGCTGAGCCCCGCCTTCGACACTGCGATGGATGCGACGTCGATGCGACTTCGCTATTCCGGTGGAGGTGAGACGCTGGTGAGCGATCCCGATGCGCTCGCGGCGTTTCGTGGACAGCTGCGTCTCCAGCCGTTCGGTCCTTGCCTGTCGATCCATGCGGTGCGTGTCTTTTTCCAAGCTCCCGGGGACACCGCGTGGGCCGACGTGGGGGAGGGCTGCTTCCACTACCACGATCGCGGCGAAGTCCGCCACTATCGTTCATCCGACGACCTCGCAGACTGGTTGGCTGCTTACGCCCCGAACGATCCGGCAAGGGCATCCCGGAGACACTGACCTCGGCGCAGTACAAGACGAGGAAACGCGGAGGCGGGAACGGTCCGGTTCGTCCGGTACCTTGCACAGGAGGACGCGATGGAGATCGCGACAGGGAAGCTGCGCCAGCCCACTCCGTGGCTGGCCGTCGTGTTGTCTGTTTTGCTGATCGGATTGGGGCACTACTACGCGAACCGGAAGGCTCGCGGGGTGATCCTGTGGGCGGTCTATATCATGGGAATCTACCTCCTGCTTGGGATCACAGGAGGTAAGGCGCCGACTGGGCTGTTCCTTCTCGGGTGGCTCTACGGCCTCGCCGTATTCCTGGATGCGTTTCGTGCCGCCAGGAGTAGTGCGCCCTATCGCGTGTCGCGCTGGCAAACGGGCCCTGCCTACGGGCTGGTAGTGTTGCTCGCCTTCGCGCTCCACCTCTGCTGCTTTCTTTGGATTCGGGCCACCTCCGTGCAGGCCTTCCGCATTCCCACTGCGAGCATGGAGCCTACGATCCTGCCTGGCGACTCGATCCTCGTCGACAAACGCGCTTACGGCCGAGGACTCCTGGGGAAGAAGCGGATGACCCCGCACCTGCCGGAGCGCGGCAGCCTCATCGTCTACGAGGCCCCGGCGGGGGACTTGTATTTGAAACGATGCGTCGCGGTGGCTGGGGACACGATCGAGATCCACGACAAGCAGGTCTTTCTCAACGGTGCAGTCCTGAGCGAGCCCTACGTCCAACACCTCGACGAGTCCCGCCACCCGGGGCGACGAGACGAAATGGAATCCGTGATCGTTCCGGAAGGACACATCTTTGAAATGGGTGACAATCGCGATTTCAGTTTCGATGCGCGCTTTTCTGGCCCGACCCCGGCGAAGAACGTGATCGGAACGGTGAGCAAGGTGTACTTCTCGACAGACTCCGAGACGCATCGAGTACGGTGGGAGCGGATCGGACTGGTGCCGAGCTGATTTCTGGCGCTCTGAGCCTGGGGGAAAGCAAGCCTGACGCGATCGGGGACGGAGATCGTTGAGGGGGCTGGCGCATTCCCGTGCACTTGCTCGATCAGGGTCGGGGAAGCGTACCTCCGTCTGGACAACGAGCGTGGTGGGCGAGCGGGCGAGCGGGCGCTGACCGAGAAACGTAGTTGCACAGATTGCGGGCGTTCCCCTACGCTCCACGAGTCAGAGGTGCACTGGCCAAGGCCGGGGTGGTGGGCCGAATACACCTCGTGGGGGTTCCCGATGCAGATGCGATCGGGCTTCCGCGGCTACACCCTGGCGATCCTCCTCTCCGCCATCGGGGTCACCCTCCTGACCTCCGCCGGCATTGCTGGGCCGAACCGTGGAGCTATCCTTCTCGTTCACACCGACGATGCGCAGGACTACTCGTTGGGCGTCGACTATTCCCATCTCTCGGGATTGGAGTGTCCGGACGACATCGAGTGTCCGCCGTACGATGAATCGAGCTGCTACAACAACGCCTGCGCGATCAATCCGACGTCCCACCGAGGCACCGACCTCACCGTCTTCTGGGTCCTGGCCGCCGTTCCTCCCCTGGAAGACGACCCGGATCAGGTCTGTCCGCGAATCAAGGGTCTGACCTTCGGCATCAACTACAACGAAGCCGATCTCCGAATCGTGGACTGGGGCACGACCGCCCGCGTCGAGCTGCAAACGGACCACTGGCCCGGACCGAACGAGGGCACCGCGATCGTGTTCCCGGACACCAAGCTGTCGCCCGTCGCCGAGGTCTATTGGTTCGCGGCCTACGCGTACTACGAGACCGTACTCACGCTGCAGGGCCATCCGACCCAGGGCGGGCAACTCGTAGACGATCGCGTGCCCGGCAATCGCGATCTGATCGAGGGATACGGATCGATCGGGTTCGACGGCGCTGAAGGTACCGCGGTCGACTGCCGGTTCGTGTTGCCGGTCGTCGACACAAGCTGGGGCGCGCTCAAGCACGGATTCCGCTGAGGCCGCCAGAAGCGGGGGCGCTCGTCAGGCTACTTTGGGGAAGCTCCGTGCTGACGGGGCATGTGGATGTTCCGGATCGCGCGAGCGGTCGCGCCGGGAAGCCTGAAAAGAGTGCCCCCGCTCCTCCTCCGATTGCGTTGGAAGGAGAGCCACCGCACTTGTCTCGAACCCGGACCGCAACTACGACATCTGGGTTGCGTACCGGCTCTGATTCGTCATGCAGCCCGTCGTAGCACCGACCAGCAGCCGGATGGCCGCGTCCCGTATGATAAGATTGCTGCGCGCGAATTGACGGCGCGCACGTCCGAGGGAGGCCGCATGCGAATCTCACTGCTGGCACTACTTGTCCTCGCGCTCCCTGGCGGAGTGTCGACGGTGGTCTCGGCGGCTGGGCCGTGCTTCGGTTTCTACGAGCTTCGCGACGGCGTCCCCTACGCGACTTCCGAAGGGGTTTGGACCTTCGACCACGGAATGGGCCCGAACGAGGGTTGGGTTGCGGACCAGGTCTACGATCCGCCGGGACCCGACGTCGTTCGCTGGCAGTCACTGGAGGATTTCTCAGCCGACGGATTCCCCGCGGGTGCACCGATCATCGACGGTAACGGGATGATCTGGGCAGGTGTTCATGCGGACGAGGCCGAGGAACTCTGCTACGAATGCGGACTCGGATTCGGAGTCGGGGTGCAGCGCATGCGCAGTCCGTGGATCCCGTACTCCGGTGGAGATGTGACCCTCGCGTTCGACTACTTCCAGGATATGCCGCATAACAGCATGTATGTCGTCGTGCAGTCCGATGTCGATCCCTACCTCTACGCGAACTGGGAGTACGCCGACGGCAACGCTGGGGCATGGAATGATCCGGTGAACTTCCTCGATATGATCCACGCGGACCAACTGACCGGGGCATCGGCAATCATTGTGGAGTTCTATCTAGCGGTGACCGGGGGACCCTCGGACGAAGATTGCAGCTTTGATTCGCAATGGGGCGCATTCGGTATCGACAACGTCATTGTCGCCGGAGGTGCGCAGGCATCCTTTGACTTCGAAGATGGACCCCAAGGCTGGGAAACGCTCGCTGGGGGGCTGAACCGCGATCCTCAACTGGTCTTCGAGGTGCGGGACTTGGCTGCCTACGGCAGAGGTTACGAGAACTGGATGGACTGCCCCCTCGACGCCAATGTCATGACCCTGCACGGTCCCGGCGTCTTCCAGGAGGAGACTCTCCAGGGAGCAACGTCGCCGATCATCGATCTGACCGGATTGGGAGATCCGCATATCACTGGGTTCTCGGTGACATGGGACGAACTGCGTGACTACGCGGGAACCAGCCCTGGCATCGAATCCCGCATCTACTACCGGACCTACCCTCGACCTTGCGCGACAGGAGCCCCTCCCCGATGGTCGAATTGGGAGCTGGCGTTTCAGGATGGGGTGAGCGGTGACGAGGGCTGCCTGGCACTCGCGGACAACTTCTGGTCGGGGGCGCAGGGGGTTCCGGATTTCCTCCAAGTCCATGTAGCTGTCTGGACCTGTGCAGCATGCTGTCCAATCTACTGTGAAGGCGCCGACGTCACGCCGTTCTTCGACAACTTGCAGGTATGCATGCGGCTCGCGCCCTCCGACGTGGAGGATCACGAGGCTGCCGGCGATCTCGGCGTCCGGCTTTCTTCGCAACCAGTCAGTCCACGTTCGACGGCTCGCCTGGGGCAGCAGGCACGAGGCGAGGTCGGGGTGGATCTTTTCTCCGCATCCGGCCGGCGGTTGGCGGCGCTGTTCCGCGGGTCGGTGGGAAGCGACAGCGAACTGCCGATTGGAAGCTGGTTGGATGAGCAGGGCCTGACCCCCGGATTGTACTTCGTTCGGTTCCACACCGAGACGTCGGGCGAGACCGTCAAGGTCGTATGGGCCCCGTGACCTCGGAAGCAGCCCAAGGACCGAGCGAGCAATTGCGACAAATGGAGGGTGAACGGTTGGAGTGGAATGCCATGGCGAGGCTCTGTTGGACGATTCCGGTCGCCTTCGTCCTGGGTTGCTCGAGTGAAGGTGGAACCAGCCCGAGGTCGGACACGGTCGCACCTGGCCAAGTCCAGGATCTGGTTGCCACCCGGGTCACCGACGACAGCGTCTCGCTTCGGTGGACGGCTCCGGGTGACGATGAGTTCGCCGGGCAAGCCTCCGTCTACGAGATTCGATACGGAACCGATGCGCTCACCGAGGCGGAGTGGGAGGGAGGGACGCCGATCGAGCGCGTCCCAACCCCCCGCGCCGCAGGTCTGGAGGACAGAACGGGGCAGGGGGGACTCGCCCGTGGGCGTTGGTACTTCGCTCTCAGGTCGGCGGACGAAGAGCTCAACTGGTCCTCGATCTCGAACATCGCCACGGCGGACCTCGGGGATACGATTCCGCCCAGCGCGGTCACCGACTTGGAAGTGTTCGGGTTCGAGGAAACCAATGTGACCCTGACCTGGACCGCGCCCGGCGATGACGGCGCCGACGGGCTAGCGACGGCGTACGATCTTCGACGCGACCAGAAGCCGATCACGGAGGTGGGGTGGGAAGAGGCTACTCGGGTGGACCCACCTCCGGTGCCCATCGAGGCGGGATCCTCGGAACGCTTCACGGTGATCGGACTGTCGGAGGGTCAGCGGTATTTCTTCGCTTTACGAGCCGAGGACGACAGCGGGAACCTCGCGGCTCTGTCGAACCTTGTGGTCGCCACGACATCGCGAGACACGATCCCACCGGCGACGATCACTGATCTGGAGGTCACGTTCGAGGGCGGACGAAACGTGAACCTGCGGTGGACCGCACCCGGAAACAACGGACAGCAGGGGCAGGCTGCTCGATACGATCTACGATTGGATGACGATCCCATCACCTCGGACAGTTGGGAACAGGCCAGTCCCGTAGCGGGACTCCCACCGCCGGGGATCACGGGTGCAGACGAGAGTTTCACGGTGACCGGCCTGGACCTGGATCGGGGCTACCACTTCGCCATTCGTACGGAGGACGAGTTCGGCAATCGATCCGATGTGTCGAACGACGTCGCTGCCATGACGATGTCCCTGGTCATCCTTACCCAAAGCTCCGGCCCACGCCTCGTCGATTCCCCCGACTGGGAGCCCAACGGAAGTCGGATCGTGTTTTCGGGCTATGTCGGGGATCAGCGTCAGCTGCTGTGGGTTCACAGCACTGGCGGCAATGCAGTTCAGATCACGTATCGTCCCGACGGAGTGTACAGCCCCCGCTGGTCTACGGACGGTCAACGCCTCGTTTGCATTGCGCAACGAAACCAGTTCCCCACGGTCTTCGACGAAGTAGCGGTGCTCGAGGCTCGGGAGGGGGCCGTTCCGGTTGCCATCTCTCCCATCGGCCGAACCGGGCTCCGGCAGAGTCCGGTTTGGTCGCCCGACGGCAGCCAGGTTGCCTACGTGTGGGGAGAGTTTTCGGTGCCGTTGCTGGGCAAGATCCTGCTGCTCGATTCATCCGGCGGGGAGCCGGACACGCTGGTCGCCGAGGCGTCGCACATCTCGGGGCTGAGTTGGGCGCCCGACGGAGGGACGATCGTTTTCGCCTCCGATCGGGACGGGAACTACGACCTTTGGAGTGTCCCGCTCAGTGGTGGCGGGCCGACGTTGCTCTTGAGCACGCCCTCCTTCGAGGTGCGTCCGGCGCACTCCAGGGATGGATCGGAGATCGCGTACGTTTCGGATGCCGGTGGATCCTGGGACGTTTGGGCCATCGCAGCAACTGGAGGCGAGCCGCGGCAGCTTACCCAGCTTCCGGACGACGAGCTCTCGCCGTCGTGGTCTCCTTCGGGGGACGCAATCGCCTTCGTCCTGACCCGAGGGGGCGTTTCGGATCTCGCGATCACATACTTGCGTTGAGCAGCCCGTAGTTGCGCTTGCCTGCAAGCAACCGGTCCACTTGCGGCCCCGCCTCGAGCCGAGCTCGAGATCTTCCTCCGCCATCCCTCGATTCGATAGAATCCTGCCTTCCGATCCGAACGACCGAAACTCCTGGCCATGGCAAGGAACCCCCATGTCGACACACTTGGCGCCCACGTTGCGGCTGGTGCCCACCGCGTCCGTTCGCTTTCACGAACATCCTGAGCATCGGCGAACCGAAAAGCTCCTGCGGCGGCTGACCGAGGACCGGATGCTGCGCAATCCCCCCATCGTCGCAGAGCTGGACGGTGGGCAGCATCTCCTGCTCGACGGCGCCAACCGGATGAGCGCCTTCGTCGAGCTGGGGCTGTCCCACGTTCCGGTGCAGGTCGTGGACTACGGCGACGACGATATCCAGCTCCGGCGCTGGCAGCACCTCCTCCTGGAGGGCCGGGCGTTGGATCTGCGCGCGGCCTACGCGAAGATGCCCGAGATCCGGTTCGAGCAGGTTCCCAGCCACGAGATCTTCCGCCGCCTGGAGGCGCGCGAAGTCTTCGCGGCGCTCGTCGACGAGTCCCACACCTGTTGGGGCGTCTTTCCCTCCAACGCCGAGGACCGCTACGACCTGCGGCGGATGCTGGATGTCCTCGAAGACGTCGTAGCCGCCTACGAAGGGCGGACGCAGCTGGAGCGGATCAAGCTGGCCGATCCTAGCGACATTCCCGAGGCGATCGCCGACCTGGATCATCAGGTGGTGCTCTTCCCGATCTTCTCCAAGTCGGAGCTGGTGCAGCTCGTCACCCAGGGGCTCTTGATTCCGACGGGGATCACGCGGCATGTCATCCCGGGTCGCGCGCTCGGGCTCAATGTCGACTTGGGCTTCCTCACCACCATGGAGACCGACGAGGAGAAGTTGGCGCACTTCCGGTCGTATCTCGATAAGATCCAGCTCGAGGGGCGGATTCGCTTCTACCAGGAGTCCGTCTTCATCCTGAACGAGTGAAGGGAGCGTGCATGCGAATCGCCACCTGGAACGTGAACTCGATCCGGGCTCGCCTGCCCCGGCTGCAGGAGTGGCTGGGCGCGCGGCAACCGGACGTCCTGTGCGTCCAGGAGACCAAGTGCACGGACGACGAGTTTCCCGAACAGGAAGTTCGGGAGATGGGCTATGAGGTCGCGTTCCACGGGCAGAAGACCTACAACGGCGTGGCGCTCCTCTCGAAGCATCCCATCAGCAATGTCATCCGTGGATTTCCCGGAGACGGCGAGGAAGCCCGCTTCATCAGCGGACGGATTCGCGACGTGCAGATCGCGAGCGTCTACGTCATCAACGGGGAGACGGTCGGCAGCGAGAAGTACGCCCGCAAGCTGGAATGGCTGAAGAAGCTGCGCGATCACCTCAACAAGACCTGCGCCGCCGATGTGCCGTGGATGCTGGCCGGCGACTTCAACATCACCTTCGACGATCGCGACGTCTACGACCCCGCCAAGTGGCACGAACGGATCTTCTGCACCACCCGGGAACGCGACGCCCTGAAGGCGATCGTCGACTTGGGATGCCGGGACGCGCTGCGCAAGTACCATCACCGGAACGGGATCTACACCTGGTTCGACTTCCGGACCGGCGGCTATCAGCGCGGGCAGGGTTTGCGGATCGATCACGTGTTGGTGTCGACCCCACTCTTCAAAGCGCTGCGCGACGTCGAGGTCGATCTGGCGGAGCGGGGGGCCGAGAAGCCCAGCGATCATGCGCCCGTCATCGCGACCCTGGCTCTCGACTAGGCCGGGAGCGTTCCGAGCACCAGCCAACCCGCCACGGGATTCCCGACTTCCTGCCGGAGCGTCCCT
>JAGQHR010000129.1 GCA_020431745.1 Candidatus Eiseniibacteriota bacterium | reverse complement strand
ACGCTTGTTGCCGTCGACGAAGGGATGATTCCTCACGATCGCATCCGCGTAGGCTGCGGCAAGAGCAAACAGGTCGCTGTCCTCATGCGCGAATAGGTTCCGGGGTCTCGCCAGAGCAGACTCCAGCAAGCCTTCGTCGCGCAGTCCGGCGATACCCCCGTGGTGGGTGATCGACATTTCGTGGATCACGATCACCGCAGACTTTGGGACCCAGCGAGGTTCCGTTCTCACTTCGCAAGTTCACGAAGCGCGTTTCGGTATCGGCTCATGAACCCCTCCGCGAGCCGCACCGAAGTCTCGAACTCGGGATCGTATGGAGTGATGTGGAAACCGTCGGGAGACTCGGTCAGGAAGAGCTTGTCTCCCTCCTTCACTCCCAACGCCTGAATCGCTTGCGCTGGAATCGTGACACCCAGCGAGTTGCCGACCTTTCGGACCGTGAGCTGAACCATTGCGCCACCTCCGTCCCTGTCTTCGTCTGAAGTACCCACATACGTTATAACAAATCGGCTACGACCTCCAGAAGTTCTAGTCTCCTGCCGCGTTGCGAGGCGCAAGAGGCGCTGTTGATTCATGCGGCGAATCCGCCGATATTCACCGCAGGAGGTGCGGCGAATCGTGCCCTACGTCCACGAACATCCTGAATGGCCCGATCTTGTTTGGCGACAAGAGGTTCTGGCAGATGTTCTGGCGGCGGTGCGCTTCCGTCAGGGACAGCATCTGGGGAAGATGGCATCCCTCGGTTTCGATCTACGGTCCGCGGCATCCTTAGAGAGCCTCACCGACGAGGTGCTCAAGTCGTCCGCGATCGAGGGGGAGCGGTTGAACGCCGCCGAGGTTCGATCCTCCGTCGCTCGGAGGCTCGGGCTGGAGGTGGCAGGCCTGCCGAATCCGAGCCGCAGCGTCGAAGGCGTGGTCGAGATGATGCTCGACGCCACTCAGAACTTCGACGCTCCTTTGTCGGTAGACCGCCTCTTCGGATGGCACGCCGCGCTCTTCCCCACGGGCCGCAGCGGAATGCATCGGATCGTCGTCGGGGCTTGGAGGAACGACTGCGATGGTCCCATGCGCATCGTCTCCGGCCTAGGCGACGGGGATAATGCCCCCCCAGAGCCCCAACCCGCTGACACCGCAGAAGAGCGCGTGCACTTCGAGGCGCCTGCGGCACATCGGCTCGACGTGGAGATGTCGCGGTTCCTCGATTGGTTCAATCGGACCGGTCATCCGCCTGGCGGCCCCTCGCTGGATCCCGTCCTCAAAGCAGGTGTCGCGCACTTCTGGTTCGTGACCATCCATCCCTTTGCCGACGGCAACGGTCGCATCGCACGAGCCATCGCCGACCTCCAGCTCGCGCGCGCGGATGGAACGAAAGACCGCTTCTACAGCATGTCGTCCGCGATCGAGCGTGAGCGCGACACCTACTACCACGAGCTCGAGACGGCACAGAGAGGCCGCCTCGACATCACCGGATGGCTGCAGTGGTTCCTCGGGTGCCTCGACCGATCGATCGCGCAAGCGGACGAAACACTGAGATCGATCCTCAATAAGGCGAGTCTGTGGCAGCAGATCGGGACACATCCGGTCCACGACCGGCAGCGGAAGGTCATCAATTGTCTGCTCGATGGTTTCGAGGGCGCGCTCACGACCTCGAAGTACGCAAAGCTCGCCAAGTGCTCGACCGACACGGCCCTGCGCGACATCCAAGACCTGGTGGAGCGCGGCATCCTGGTGAAGAACCAGGCCGGCGGCCGCAGCACCAGCTACCGCCTCGTCGATCCCGAGCTTGGCCCCCGGGACGAACTTCCGAATCCAGTCCCGCCCCGGGACTGATTTCGGCAATCCGTCTCCGGTTTTACGCCCCGACGCGGCGCCACGACGCGGCGCTCCGACCCGGAGCCCCGACGCGGAGCCCGTGGCGCTTTTCGTTGCATCATCCGCTCGCCCTGCCCGCCCACCTCTAGGCGGCCCTGCGCAGGAAGCCGGGCCGATCAACCATAGGAGGAGCTCAATGACTCGTGTGACGAAACGCGTGGCCGCCTTCGGCGTGGCAGCCGGAATGATGCTGCTCGCCGGCGGGGCGATGGCGGCACCCGGTGGCCTGCTCGACACCCCGTACGACCCCGCGACACGCCTCGGGATCACCCCGGATCCGGTCATCCAGCCGGCACCGGCGCCGGTCCTCAAGGCCACGATCGAGAACGGTGGCGTGGAGTCGGCGAACTGGCCCGAGGAAGCCGACTTCCATGTCATCAACGGCGAGTACGCATCCACCAACTTCGTCGGACGGCACTACACGTCGGTGCTCTATTCCCAGTACCGGGAAGGCAACGGCAATCGTTGGTGTCACTACGAATATGGAGCCAGCCAGTCGAAGTTCTGGCGCTGCTCCGGCAACTCAGCGCCCGGTAGCTGATCCCCGAATCCCTCGTTGCGTGAAGCGGAACGCCGTCGCTTCACGCAACGCATCCCGAGAATCTCTAGAGCGGAGCAACCATGATGATCCAATCGCTTCAGGGCGAAGCCACTTCTCGTGGGCGTGTTCAAGGCAGGGGTACGGAGCAGGATCGCATCTCGCCTGCCCGGCGAACGTGCCGCTCGGCAATCCGGTCGCTCTGCGTCGTCCTCGCTCTGCTCACGGCAACCGAGCTTCGAGCCGGCGGAGACATGCCTCGTCTGGACATGCCTCGTCTAGACATGCCTCGTCTAACGACCAACGAAAACGTCGTGACCGGTCTCTACACCGACCTGGACCTGGAAGACCCGGTCGTCGTGTTCGACTACCTCTGGACACGGTTGGATCCCGAGGTCACTGTCTATCCATCCGAGGGCTACTACTACTTCCAGATCCCCATTCGTGGCGTGACGGTCAAGGGAGCACTGACGCTCTTCGCCTTCGATCGGGATCGCGGCATCGTCGGATTCGGCTACAGCGGGGAGATCGAGGATCACCCTCGAGGTCTGCATGCCGACATGCCCGGCCGATTCCGACAGTTCGGGGCTGCGGACGGCTTGCAGTTGGTAGACGAAGGCCCGTTCACCAGCCGTGTCCGATGGCGGGACCGTGAGATCCTCTTCCATTTCTACGATCCGGGCATGGTGGGTCCCGGGCCGGAGCATCTGGCTCCGCACGAGACTTATGTCGGATCGAACTTCGACGAGTCGGGGTTGCGATTCCATCTCGTCTTCAACGACCTGGAGAATCGGCTGTTCTGGATCCTGGACGAAAGAAGCTTCGTCCCGGAGGCGATGATCGCCGTCGATGGCTACGTCGCAATCGGAGCGCGCACGCACTTCGCCTTCTTCTGCGACGAGACGTACCACCGCAAGGTGTTGGTGGGCGTCGATGTCCAGGAGATCTCGTTCAACAGCTGGTATGACGGACCCTTCGATCAACTCCCGGACGTCTATATCCGGCAAGGAAAGATCCCGATCAAGGACTACATCGTGGCCCACACCGGAATCGACCCGGATCGGCTGGATCGATACGGCAATTTCCTGGACGTTCCAGGCACGCGCGCGCCGATCACCCCGTATCGTTTCTATCAGGAGCCGGAGGAGCTCGGCTTCGTGAACGACCTCGTCTCCCAGCGCGACGCAGGCACGATCGATGAGGCGGAGTTCTACGCCCGACTGACTCAGGAGGCGGGACGAGAGATCCTGCTCGGCGATGCCTCGCCGGACGAGGAGAACGGTTCCGAAGCGGTTCGGTGATCCCCGCGTGTCGCGCGCTTCCTCCGAGCGCATGCGTGGTTGTTCCGCACGCCGTTGTGAGTGGCTGCGGCAAGGCCGTTCCGGTAGAATCACCCGCATTCCGTTCTGGATGGCGGGGAGGCGTACGTTGCGGAGACCCCTACGGGGTGCATCGGACTCGGAGCTGTTGGAGCTTTGCCTGGGCGGAGGAGAAACCGCGTGGGAAGAGCTGGTGATTCGCTATCAGGGTCTGGTTTTCAGCACGGCACTGGAAGTCGGTCTCGGGACCGATGATGCCGGCGACGTCTTCCAGGAGGTGTGGGCCGAGCTCTATCGCTCCCTCCGCCGCATTCGACACCCGGATGCACTGGCCCGTTGGCTCATGGTGGCGACACGACGCGCATCCTGGAAAGTGGCCGTTCGCAGTCGGAGAGTCGTGCCGGACCTCCCCCCGGATCTCGTGGATCCTTGGGCGTTGCCGGACGAGGCGATCGAGTTTCTGGAAGCACGCACCCGTATCGAAGAAGCCTTGGGCGAGTTGGGTGAGCCTTGTGCCACCGTGCTGCGGCTCCTCTTCCTCGAAGATCCACCCAAGGACTATCGTGAGATCGCGACCGCGGCCGGAGTGGCGATCGGTACCATCGGGTCCGCCCGAGCCCGATGCATGACGAAGCTCCGCCGGATCCTGAGGCACCGCCCATGACGAGACCGCGGATCCGAACGCATGGTCCGAGTGTGCGCGTATTGCGAGGACGTCGCTCATGAAGAAGTCCACCCATCCGAAGATCGAGCAATGGTGGGAGTGGATCATCGCTTCCGAAGCGGACTCGTCCCTGGAAAGTCACCTGGATGCCTGCGAGGAATGCGCCGAGCTCGTGGAGACCCTTCGCGATCTGAGGCGCGCTCGGCGCAGCACCCGATTCCTTCTGCCGCCTCGGTCCATCCTTCAGCGAGCGGTGCAGGGCAAGAAGCAGATGGCGCCCGGCCTCCCGGCGTCTCCGATGCGGTCGGCGAAGGTTCCGGTCGACGTACGCGGGGGAGCGAGCGAAGACCCGACGCAACCCCGAACCGTGACGGGGAATGTCGGAGAAGCCCGCATCAGTGTTGCCATTTCTCCTCGGGTGGAAGATCAGATCTGGCAATTCCGAGGGATCGTGACGGGTCAGCCCGACAGCACCTCCATCCAAGTGTTGCTCGTCCACGACGATCACATCCTCGCCGCGATCTCCCCCTCCGAAGATGGCACCTTTGCACTCGATGAGCCGGCCCCGCAGGGATGGTCGCTCGAAATCCGCAAGGGTGACGATGCCTGGGTCATCCCGGGTCCGACGGAGTGAGCGAGTCCGACGCTTCTCCGGTCGCGATCCTCCTGCAGCTCCCGGCCGGTCCCGACCTCCTCGAACGCTGGACGGCGCGCACCGCGGCCGACGCGCCTGACCCCTTCGCGGCCCTCTACGGAGCCTTGCTCCAGGAGTACGCCACGCATCCACGGCGTGCGCTCGAAGGCGTGCTCCATGCATCCGTCTCGATCGGTGCGCACCTGTCTCCTCGCGAGCGCGCGCTGCTTTGGCGCATGGAAGCCAATGCTCGTATCGGCGTGGGAGAGCTGGACGCCGCGGTTCGCGGCTTCCGACACGCATTCGATTCGTTCAAGGCCGCGAGGCAGAAGCACGAACAGGGTCGCACCACCATCGGTTGGGTGTATGCGTTGGGGCTGCAGGGAAACCTCGCCGAGGCCCGCCGCGTCGCGAGCCACGGGCGCAGGCTGCTCGATTCGGAAGCGCATGGCGATCGCGCTCGCCTCGAAGCCAATGAAGGCAATGCCCTCTTGCATGCGGGACGCCTGCGCGAAGCCGACGCGTGTTTCATCGAAGCGCAAGGCCGTTTCCGCCGGCTACGACTTGCCGGAGAAGCGGAGGTCTGTCGCCTCAATCGCGGCATGAACGCCTGGATGCGCGCGGACGTCGCAGGGGCCCGCAGACATCTCCATCTGGCCAAAGAGGGTTTGGCGTCCCACAGCCCCGTGCTCTCTCTCTACGCCGAGACCGGACTCGCTGCGGTCGAGCTCGCGACCGGAGTCCGGGGCGATGGATGGTCGCGTCTACAGGAGCTTCGAGCGCGATTCAAAGAGCTGGGCGACGAGCGTGCCATTGCCTGGTCCCATCAGGAAATCGCTGCGCTCTTCTGTTCCTTGGGGGCATATGAAGCCGCCGCCCCCGAATCCGAGCAGGCCTGGAAGACCTTCCGTCGCCTCGGCTACCAGGACGAAGCGGCGCGGTCGAGCAGTCTGCGCGGACGGATCCTGGCAACGCTCGGTGGACATCAGCTGGCACTGAGCTTCTTCGACGAAGCACGGCGCACCTGGCAGAGTGCCGGGTGCACCTGGGCCGCACGTCTGGTCGAGCTGGAACGCGCGCGGGTCCTCGCGAGGTTCGGAGAGGTGGGAAGCGCCGTTGCGGAGCTACGAGCTTTGTTGCCGCACTTCCCCCATCGTTCCAGTCACGCGCCGCTGGTGAAAGGTGCGCTGGCCGAGGCACTCCTGGCCCAGGGCGACATCGCCGCCGCGTTGCGATTCGCTCGCGGTGCGTACCGTGAATCCACGCGGTATCCCGTGCGTTGGGAACGTCCCGGACTGGCACTTCTGATCGCAACGGCTCTGACCGCGAGGTCCCGACAGCGCGAGGCTGCCACGTGGATTCAACGCAGCACGCGGGAGCTCGAGTCGCTTCTGCTGCGGTTCGGGGACCGTACCGTTCGACTCCACGTCGGTGAATCACGAGATCGGTTGTACCACCGGGCGATCGACTTGGTCCTGGAGCACGACACCGAGGACAAGGTGGAGCACGCGCTCGATTTGGTATCGCGCGCGCGGGCCCCGGTGCTGCTGGAGGACCTCCACGCGAAGGCGAGCCCGAAGCAGCGAGGAGTCCAGACGGCGGTGGCTCGGCTTCGCGACGAGCTTCTGGGGCAGGATGGTCTTCGCACCGACGTCCGGCACAGCGGACTTGCCCGCGAGCTCGAACAGCTCGTCCCTCGAGCCACGACCCAGGTACCGTCACGAAGCGCGCTGCGCCGTGCGTTCGAAGCACGGGGAGCCAAGCACTGGAAGGCACACCAACAAGGCCGCCAGGTACTGATCTTCGACCGCGCCGGCGACCAGTGGCGCGTGTTCGTGGTCAGACCCGACGGGACGACAGAGTTGCGCTCGTTGCCGGATCTGCCGACCGCGATCCAAGAATGCTGGGTGCCGCTGCGTTTGGTTTTCGAGTCCGTGGCGCACGCCCCGGCCACGGAACGGAAGGCCCTTCTCGACGAAACCGCAAGCCGGTGTCAGCGGTGGATGGAAACGTTGGCCGGCGCGACCTTCGATCCCCTCGGCTTGCAGACCGACGCGCCCGTGCTGCTGATCCCGACATCCGACCTGCACGCGCTACCACTCGAGGCGCTGCTGGACGCACGCGGAATCATCGCGACCCGTCTGCCGCATCCGGCGCTTCTCGCCATGCGTCCCCGCCCGCGCGACAGGAAGCGAGCTTTGCTCCTGCATGACGGCCGGAAAGCCACCCGCGAGGAAACGGACCGCGCGGCGCGGCTGCTCTCCCGCTCGGGCTGGCAATGTCGCGTGGGATCCACCGTGTCGGAGCTGGCCGGCGATGGGGCCATCGACCTGCTCCACGTCGCGGCCCATGGCATCTTTCATCGGGAAACCTGGCTTCTGTCGGGCATTCGGCTGAGCGACGGGTGGGCCGGATTCGAGCATCTCTCGCCCAGGCGTCTGCGAGGCGCGTTGCTCCACTTCACGAGCTGCGAGTCCGGCCGCACCGCGCTCTTTCCCGGCTCCGATCTCGATGGATGGATGACGGCCGGACTCGCCGCAGGTGCAGCCGAGCTCAACCTCACGCTTTGGAAGGTGGATGACACCTCGGCCCGCGCGTTCAGCGAGGCCTTCTATCGTCGTTGGACCGCCACTCGGAACTCCGGGCTTTCCGCGTTTCAGGCTCGGCGACGCCTCCGTTCCCGCTGGCCGCACCCCTACCGTTGGGCGCCATACTTCACCGTCTCGTGATCTCACGAGGAATTCGCGTCGCTTCGATTTTCTTGCATCAAGGCCCGTCT
>JAGQHR010000128.1 GCA_020431745.1 Candidatus Eiseniibacteriota bacterium | reverse complement strand
CACATGACTACTGCGCTAGAAGTTAAGAACCTGCACGTATCGATCGCAGACCAGCAAATTTTGCGGGGGATCGACTTATTGGTCCGGCAAGGGGAAGTTCATGCTTTGATGGGGCCGAACGGCTCGGGCAAGAGCACGCTGGCCCACATCATCGCGGGACGGGACGGCTACCGCGTGCTGGAGGGATCGATCGAGTACGACGGGCAGAACCTGCTGGAGATGGAGCCGGAAGAGCGGTCGCGCGCCGGCGTCTTCCTCGCCTTCCAGTATCCGGTCGAGATTCCGGGCGTCAACAACACCTACTTCCTGAAGGCCGCGCTCAACGCGATCCGTAAGCATCACGGCGAGCCGGAGCTGGACGCGATCGACTTCCTGAAGCTCGTGCGGGAGAAGCTCAAGGTCCTCCACCTGGACGAGACCCTGCTCAATCGGCCCGTCAACGACGGCTTCTCCGGTGGGGAAAAGAAGCGCAACGAGATCTTCCAGATGGCCGTTCTCGAGCCGCGACTGGCGATCCTCGACGAAACCGACTCGGGACTCGACATCGACGCTCTGAAGGACGTGGCCGGCGGAGTCAACTCTATGCGCAGTCCGCAGCGATCCATGCTCGTCGTCACCCACTATCAGCGGCTGCTCGACTACATCGTGCCCGACCAGGTGCACGTGTTGTACAAGGGACGAATCGTGCGGACGGGCGGCAAGGAGCTGGCCCTCGAGCTGGAGGAGAAGGGCTACTCCTGGATCGAAGAGGCGGTGGCGCAGTGATGACGAAGGTGGAGCCGGTCTCGGAACGATCCGTTTTTCAGGAGACGTTCGAAGCGCAGGGGCGCCCGGGAGAGCCCGCTTGGCTGGCGGCGCGTCGTCGCGATGCGATGGCGGCGTTCGGGGCCCAGGGCATTCCGACCCGGAAGCACGAGGAGTGGAAGTATCTCGACCTCAGCGGTGTCTCGGAGATTCCGTTCCGCCATCTCGCCCCGGAGCAGCATCCCCGTTTGACCGCCGAGGACCTCGATTCGGCGTTGCGTTCGGCAACCGGGGGCGTCACCGACTCCGTGCTCGAGCAGCTGGGTGAGATGCGCATCGTCTTCGTCGACGGACGCTATGCGCCGGGCCTCTCGCAGGTGCCGTCCCTGCCGGACGGAGTCGTCCTGATGAACCTGGAACGAGCCCTGCAGGAGCACGCGACGTCGGTCCAGCAGCACCTCACGAAACACGCGACGTTCGAGGAGCGACCGTTCGTCGCCCTCAACACCGCTTTCCTGCAGGACGGGATCTATCTCCACCTGCAGCGCGGCGCGCGGGTCACGCAGCCGATCCACGTCGTACACGTGCAGACGGCCGGCGACGTTCGCACCGCCCATCCGCGGCACCTCATCGTTCTCGAAGAGGGTGCCTCCGCGAGCGTAGTCGAGGACTATCTGAGCAACGGCGGCGAACGGACCCTGACCAATCCCGTGACCGAGATCGTCCTCGGACCGGGCGCCCGGCTGGCCTGGCACAAGCTGGCCCGGGAAGGCGCACGCTCCACCCATCTGGCCGGCATCGTCTGCCGGCAGGAGCGCGACAGCGATCTGTCCACGTTCTCGGTGACGCGCGGCGGGAAGCTGGTCCGCAACGACCTCCATGACGAGCAGGTCGGATCCGGCGCCAGCTGCACGCTCCACGGACTCACCGTCCTCTGCGGCACCCAGGTGGCGGACGACCACACGACGGTGGTCCATCGCGTCCCCTACGGGACGAGCCGCGAGTACTACAAGTCGATCCTCGACGAGCGAGCCGAGGGCGTCTTCAACGGAAAGGTCTTCGTTCTGGAAGGCGCGCAGAAGACCAACGCGCAGCAGTCCAATCGGAACCTGCTCCTCTCCGAAGAGGCGCTCATGAACACCAAGCCCCAATTGGAGATCTTCGCCGACGACGTGAAGTGCTCCCACGGGGCCACCATCGGTCAGCTCGACCCGGAGAAGGTCTTCTATCTCCGCTCCCGGGGACTCGATCGGGAAACCGCGCGGACCCTGCTGACCCAGGCATTCGCCAGCGACGTGCTGGCCGACGTCGTTCAGCCGATCCGCGATCTCATGCAGTCCACGATGACGTTTCCGCTCTGTCGGCGGGCGGGACATCCGATCCGTCATTGAGTCCGACCTGCGAGAGGATGCCACGAGGATGAGCACCACCCCGATCACTCCGGAATCGACGCCGCAAGGTCGCACGCCCGCCACGACGGGCGACCGGTCCGGGCTGCCCATGGAGGCGCTCCGGCGCGAGTTCCCGATTCTGCGCGTGCCGGTCCGGGGACGTCGTCTCGTCTATCTCGACAACGCCGCGACGACCCAGAAGCCGCAGTCGGTCATCGAGGCGGTCGCCCGGTACTACTTCCGCCAGAACGCGAACATCCACCGCGGCGTGCACTATCTGAGCATGGAGGCGACCCAGGCTTACGAGGAGGTGCGCGAGAAGACGCGGCGCTTCCTCGGCGCGCGCGATACCCGGGAGATCGTCTTCCTGCGTGGCACCACGGAAGCGGTCAACCTGGTGGCCCAGTCCTACGGACGTCCCCTCCTGGGACCCGGAGACGAAATCCTCATCACCCATCTCGAACACCACTCGAACATCGTGCCGTGGCAGATGGTGTGCCGTCAGACCGGGGCCATCCTCCGGGTCGCGCCCATCGACGATCGGGGCGAGGTCGTGCTCGAGGAGTGGAAGCAGCTGCTCAGCCCGCGCACTCGCATCGCCGCGTTCGCACACGTCTCCAACGCGCTCGGCACGATCAATCCTATTCGGGAGATGACGGCGCTGGCCCGCGCCGCCGGAGCCGCCGTCTTCATCGACGGTGCGCAGGCCGCCGCGCACACTCCCATCCGCGTCGACGAGATCGATTGTGACTTCTACTGCGTGTCGGGTCACAAGATGTACGGACCGACCGGGATCGGCGCGCTCTACGGCCGGCTCGAGCTGCTCGAATCGATGCCTCCCTACCAGGGAGGTGGAGATATGATCGCTTCGGTCACGTTCGAAGAGACCGTCTATAACGAGCTCCCCCACAAGTTCGAGGCGGGGACTCCGAACATCGCGGGGACCATCGGACTCGGCAAGGCGATCGACTTCCTGCAGGAGCACGGGCTCGAGCGCATCGCGGCCCACGAGGATGCGTTGCTCGACTACGGAACGAATCGGCTGCGGGAGATCGAGGGACTGCGTTTGGTCGGGACCGCGCGTCACAAGGCGGCGATTCTGGGTTTCACCGTGGATGGCGCGCATCCGCACGACGTCGGCACCATCCTGGACCAGGAAGGGATCGCGGTCCGCGCCGGCCATCACTGCGCGCAACCCGCGATGGAACGTTTCGGGGTGGCGGCGACCGTGCGCGCGTCGCTCGGCATCTACAATGACAAAGACGACATCGACGATCTGATCGCCGGACTGCACAAGGTCCGCGAGCTCTTCGGCTGAGGAGGGATTCGGATGTCGGATCTGCGCGATCTCTATCAGGAAGTGGTGCTGGATCACGGGCGGCACCCCCGGAACTTCCATCCCATGGAGTCTCCGGACCGGCAGTCCGTGGGTTTCAACCCGCTCTGCGGGGACAAGCTGACGCTCTATCTGCGGTATCGGGACGACATCCTGGAGGACATCTCCTTCCAGGGCGTCGGCTGCGCGATCTCGACCGCTTCGGCCTCGCTCCTGACGGAGGTGCTGAAGGGAAAGACGCGCGCTGAAGCCGAGACGATCCTGCACGAGTTCGTCGAGCTGTTGACGAGCCCCGGAGAAGCGGACCCGGAGCGGCTGGGAAAGCTGGCCGTGCTCGCCGGGGTCCGAGACTTTCCCGTCCGGGTCAAGTGCGCGACGCTGGCCTGGCGGACATTGGAAGCAGCCCTGGCGGGAAACGCGGCCCCCGCTTCGACCGAGTGAGAGGAGACCATGACGACTGACGATCGCACGCAGCACGATGCGCCGCTGGACGATTCGCGGATGCCGGAGTCCGGATCCGAGTCTATCGGCTCGAATCATGGCTCCGCTGGCGGGGCTGGCGCTCCCGACGAGGAAGGGGCCGGGGCCGATGGCGCTCCCGCCGGACCCGTCGACGAAGAGGCGCTGCGCGATCTCGTCATCGAGACGATCAAGACCGTCTACGACCCCGAGATTCCGGTGAACATCTACGAGCTGGGGATGATTTACGACATCTCGTTCGACGCCGAAGCCAACGCGGTCGTGACCATGACGTTGACCTCGCCGTCCTGCCCGGTCGCCGGCTCCCTGCCGCTCGAAGTCGAGGACAAGGTCAACGGAATCGAAGGAATTCGGAGCGCCCGGGTCGACCTGGTGTGGGATCCGCCGTGGACCCCGGACAAGATCTCGGAAGCCGCCAAGCTGGAGCTGGGGATCTTCTAGCGCGTATACTCGACGCCAGCACGGGTCGACGGGGCGGCCAGGACCGTGCCCGATCCAAAAGGAGACACTGATCATGAAGCGAATCTTGGTGGTACTGGCTGCGGCGGTCGCGCTCGCGGGGTGCGGCACGTCGTCGGAGAAGTCGAACGAAACGGCGATGAAGGACGACCATGCCGGATCGATGACCGAGCAGCATGCCGACGCGGCACCGGCAACGGAGCAGAAGCCCGCTGCCGAAGTGATTCCGGCCGGGACCGAGGTCACGCTGACCGGCGCCGTGGGCTGCGGCCACTGCACCTATCACATCGGCACCCACTGCTCCGCGGCCATGCAGACCGCCGACGGCACCATCTGGATCCTCGACGGGATCGAAGAGGGGAACGAGATTTTCGACAACCGCTTCGACGGCGGCGAGATCACGATGGCGGGCACCGTCAGCTACGTGGACGGCGTCGCGCACCTTGCGCCGAAGATGGACGAGGAAACGCCGACGGAGATGTAGCCCGCACCGTCCGTGCGCCGGGGATCGCGTGAGTCTCGCGTGACTCATGAGTTCGCGGACTCCGGCCCGGTCGCGTTGGACGTGTTGCTGCTGAACCGAGTTCAGATGGGGTGACCTGCAACGGTCACCCCATCGCTGTTTTCAGGATCCGAACGACGCTCAGGCTCATTCCATGTTGGCAACGGACCCGCTCCTGCGCGTCATGCCGGGACCGAAAGATCTGCCCCGTGCAGTGAGCCCGGGGTCGGAGACGGCGCCACGAATCTGCTATACTTCCACGTGCGAGGGGCAGGAAAGGCGGCCCCTGGCATGCTCTCGTCGATTCTCTCGCCTCCGTTGCTCCGAGCCCGGCTCGGGTGGCTCTCTCTCCCGTTCCCACTCTTGCTCATCCTGTGTGTGTGGACGTCTGCATCCGCGCAGAACCCTCCCGTCGAGGTGGTCCTCTTCACGCACATCGAGGACAACACTCCGGTCGGAGCGCTCGGATCGACCGAGAACCATGACCAGTATCTGATCCTGCGGAGCCGCTTGCTCGAAGTGGGCGCACTCATGCAGTCGCAGGGCATCGCGTGGAGCTTGGAGCCCGACTGGAAGCTGCTCCGGGCCGCACTGCTCTATGAGGATCCCGCGCTCATGGAGTCGACCGGGGGAAAGAACTTCCTCCGCTACCTGAAGGAAGATCTCGACGTCGCGATCGACCCGCACTCCCACGAGAACGGCGGATACAACTACACCGATGTCGCCCATCTCATCGACTCGCTGGAAGTCGGCACGACCACGGTCATCGGGGGACACATCTGGGATCCCTCCGTCCAGCAGTTCCAGGAATGGGATCGGTTTCGCGAGCCCGTTCCGGGTGAGCGCTACCCGTGGGCGATCTGGCGCGGCGACATCCTCATGGGAAGCGCATCACCCCTTCATCAGAACGATCCCCAGGTCAGCGGCGTCTGGCGCCCGAAGGACCGGGATCACTTCTTCGAACACGACAGCACGGCCAACATCGCCGCGGTCGGAAAGTATCGCGGAACGATCGCCAGCATTCCCGAGCTCATCGCTCTCTACGACGACGGCGTGGTTTCGACCGACTACATGCTCACCGTGTCCTACGCGCTCCGGCCGGAGACGATCCTCGGCCCGGGAGGACTGGCGACCATCCAGGACTCGGTGATCGCCCCGCTGACGCCGTGGATCGAAAGCGGAAGCATCGAGACCACCGACTTCACTCGTTTGATCGCGAAGTGGGAAACGGAGTTCGACTCCCGCGGATTCCTCTACGATCCCGAGCAAACTTCATCCGCTCCCTCCGGCACGGTCACCTCGTCGCCGGTCTCCGTGTCGGCCGGACCCAACCCCTTTGTCCGCCAGACCACGATCCGCTGGCTCGCTCCGCCGCACACGAGCGTCGATCTGACGATCTACGACGTGCGGGGGCGGAAAGTCGCGTCTTGGAAACGGGCGCAATCGATGGCAGCGGCGGGGAGCGTCTCCTGGGTCGCACCGGAGCACGCGACCGGTGTGTACTTCTGTCGAGTGCGCGCGATCGACGAGCGGGGCCGCGTCGTGGTTACGGGACGCACCAAGGTCTTCCTCATTCGGTAGCCCGCCATCGGAATGACGCGCAGCGATAGGGGATCGGCCTTCTTCTGTGGGTGTTCGTCCTTTCACGACTGCAAGACCGCGACGAGCTCAGGTCTCTGCGGAAGAAGGCGCGTGCGCAGCCCTATCACTGCTGTTAGGGACCGATGGGCGGGGCTCACGGAGCGGCCGCGTCGTACTCCTCGCGCAGGGCCCGCTTCTGGATCTTTCCGGAAGCGTTCTTCGGCAGCTCACGGCGCAGCTCGATCGTTCCGGGAACCTTGTACTCGGGCAGACGATCGCCGGCATGTCGCCTCAACTCCGCGACGAGGTCCGGCTGCGGGTCCGAGACGACCACATACGCCCGAATCGCTTCACCCAGGATGGGATCGGGAACCCCGATCACGGCCGCTTCCAGCACCGCCGCGTGCTCCATCAGTGTCTCTTCGACCTCCTGGGGACTCACCCGATGCGCCCCGCACTTGATCATCTCTTTCTTGCGGCCGACGATGTAGAGAAAGCCTTCGGCATCCCGATAGGCCAGATCCCCCGTGCGCAGCCCGTCCGGCCCCAGGACCTGGCGCGTCTCTTCCGGATCGTTCCAGTAGCCGGACATCAGGTTCTCGCCCTGCGCGACCAGCTCGCCGGGTTCCCCGGGCGCGGCTTCGGTGCCGTCCTCCCGCAGGATCCGGATCGTCACCCCGGAGATCTCCTTACCGATCGAGCCCACGTGACCGGGAAGCTCGCACGGGTCGAGGTAGGTGAGCCGCGCGCTCGCTTCCGTCGCACCGTACATCACGAAGACGTCCACCCCGGGTAGGGCTTCGATCACGCGCCGGGTCAAATCGGGCGCCATCGCCCCGCCGGCCTGCGTGACGTAGCGCAGACTGGACGGCGGCGCGCCCGGCAGGCTGGATCGATGCATCAGGATCGCGAACGACGACGGCACCCCCGCGAACCCTGTCGCGCGATCCTGTTCCATCCGCGCGACCACGTCGTTGGGGAAGTAGAGATCGGTGCCGACGATCAACGATCCACCGACTGAAACATGCGTGTTGAGCAGCGACTTCCCGTACACGTAGTAGAAGGGAAGCACCGCCATCACGCGGTCGGCCGCGG
The DNA here is from genome assembly GCA_020431745.1 of Candidatus Eiseniibacteriota bacterium. Taxonomy (GTDB): domain Bacteria; phylum Eisenbacteria; class RBG-16-71-46; order CAIMUX01; family CAIMUX01; genus JAGQHR01. The sequence goes on along the minus strand of JAGQHR010000128.1, from coordinate 228 downwards.
TGAGCCTGAGATACTCGATGATCGATCGCGTGTTCGCGAGCAGGCTGCGGTGCGACAGGACGGCTCCCCTCGGCCGCCCGGTCGATCCCGACGTATAGATGATCGACACCGGAGCCTCCGGCGCGACGGGACACTCCGGAAAGTCGGCGGCAGCCACCGGAGAACCCATCGAAGGGTGATCCTCCGAAAACGACTCCGCGACACTCAGCACCCGCCCACCGAAGCGCG
>JAGQHR010000127.1 GCA_020431745.1 Candidatus Eiseniibacteriota bacterium | reverse complement strand
GAACCGTAGCGCGCGGAGGCGGCACTCCGACGGAACCGGCGCGTCGATGCTGCGGATCAGCGTTCGGCGTCGTCGCGCGGAAACAGGCGGTGGCGATAGGTGCGGCTCATGCGCACGACCTGTCCGCTCCGGAGCACTACTTCCGAGTCCCCGTGCCACTCGGGCACGATCTCCCGAATGCTCTCGACGTTGACGATGGTCGACCGATGGATCCGGACGAAACGCTCCGGATCGAGTCGACCCTCCACTTCGCGGATCGTCATCCGCACCAGCGCCGTCCGCGATCCCGCGTGCAGCTCCAGATAGTTTCCCGCGCCCTGGATCCAGTCCACGTCGTTCGCGGCGAGGAGTCGATAGCGGTCGCCTTCCCGGATCGCGAACCGGCGCAGATAGGAGGACGCCTGCGGTCCCGTCTCCAGAGAGTCGAGCAGCGCCGCCACCCGCTCGCCCTGCTGCCAGCGTCGATCCCGGGCCGTCGCGTGACGCACGCGCTCGAGCGCCTGACGTAGTCGGTCCATGCCGACCGGCTTGAGCAGATAGTCGACGGCACCCACCTCGAACGCGCGCACCGCGTGCTCGTCATGTGCGGTCACGAAGATGACCATCGGCAGGTGCTCACCGGCGATCGCGTCCAATACCTGGAACCCGTCCGTGCCCGGCATCTGGATGTCGAGGAAGAGAAGGTCGGGCTCGAACGACCGCGTCAACGCAACGGCTTCCGATCCGTCGGCCGCCTCGCCCACGATCTCGATGTCGGGTTCGTGAGCCAGGCGCAGCCGCAACCCTTCGCGGCCCGGCAGCTCGTCGTCGACCAGAAGCGTGCGGATCACGAGGTCCGTCCCGCCAGATAGTTTTCGCCAACGATCCGGGTGCTTCCCTGGGTGTCGCGAGTGGGAGTGGAGGGAATCGTGATCACGATGACGGCGCCTCCGTCGGGCGACGGTCCGCGATCCAGCTCGAAGTCGTCTCCATAGAGACAGCGCAGCCGGGCGCGCAGATTCGTCAGGCCCACGCCTGCGCCTTTTTCCCGATCCCGCGTGGATCGCGACCATCCCACGCCGTTGTCGTGCACCTCGATCCTCAGGATCCTCTCCTGATGTCGGGCGACGATGCGGACGACGCCGGGACCGGGTCGCGCTCCGATGCCGTGCTGGAGCGCGTTTTCCACCAGGGGCTGGAGCAGGAACGAGGGAACCCGCATCGGAAGCGCGCTCGACTCGATGTCGCGCAGCACGGCCAGTCGATCCCCGAATCGTACGAGCTGGAGGCGCAGATACGGCTCCAGCAGCTGCAGCTCCCGGGCGAGGGGGATTTCATGCGGGAGCTCTCGGTCGAGAGACGCGCGCAGAAGCTCGCTCAGATGCTCGATCATCGTGACCACGGCCTGATGATCCTGCTTCAGCGCCATCGTCGCCGTCGCGTTCAGGGAATTGAAGAGGAAGTGCGGATTGAGCTGTGCCCGCAGCGCGTCCAGCCTCGCTTCGATGAGACCCGCCTGCAGCCGCGACGCCGCGAGCTCGCGCTCCCGCCGCTCCTGGGCCAACCCGATCGCGGTCCAGGCTCCGACGAGCGACCAATAGATGAGCAGATCCGTCGCGAAGTAGAGGGTGAGCAGCGACTGGAGACGGAAGGAGAAGCGGTTCGGGATCCCCTCGATGAGGTATCCGTACACGATCACACACGCGGCGAGGTGGACGACGCAGAAGATCGCGCCCGCGAGCAGATGGACCGGGAGGTTGCGCCTCCAATGCCGGGCCACGAGGGGATACCGCCGGCTGACCTGCGCCGTGGCGAAGGCGAGGGGAACGAGCAGGATCCACCGCGGCAATGTGAACAGCAACGGGTCGGCCAGCGGGGTGGTCCGGCCCGTCGTCGCGGTGCGCGCCGCCATCTGTCCCGTCTCCAGGAGCCCCAACAGCAGCGGAACCCCGATTGCGAGGAGGAGGGTGGGCAATCCGCGCGGCGGTCGTGCCGGTGCGTCTTCCTTCGCATCTTCCATTTCGTCTTCCGTCGCGGAGACCGTATCCATGTCCCCGACTTTAACAGAAGGCGGTGACGCTCCTTCCGCCGGGTCGAAGGAATCGTGGAAAGTGTGTGTCCGAGGTCAGCGAATCGACCCACCCGAATCATCCACACACCGGCTCGTCCCCGGAATCTCCGGTTCGCCCCTGTCGAGTGGCGGCGAGTCGGTGCGGAGACGGACTCTTATCGGGACGCCGGGACGATTTCAGCCTCAGGAGTAGCCGTCATCATGAACGCTCCCGTCTCCCGGTTTCTCTCCGTTTCTTCCGCGCGTCCCCGTTTCGCCCGGATGCGGTCGTCCCGGATCGCCCTTCGGCTTGCCGGTTCCGCGGCCGCCGGCATTTTGCTGGCGGCTGCGGGCCGAGGGGCGGCCGCCCAGTCGTTCACCCGGGTTCTCGATCCCGCCAACCGGGTGGTCACCGACACTGGGAACAGCGGAGGTGGCTGCTGGGTCGATCTCGACGACGACGGCGATCTCGATCTCCTCGTCGCGAACGGCAATCTCGTGAGCCAGGCCAACGCGCTCTACCTCAACACCGGGGCGGGAACGTTCGTCAAGGTCACGACGGGCGCCGTGGTCACCGACGGAGGCTCGTCGATCGGGGGAACTTTCGGGGACTACGACGGCGACGGCCGGCTCGATCTGTTCGTCACCAATCGCAATAACTTCGGCAACTTCCTCTATCACGGTGAGGGCGACACCCTGTTCACCAAGGTCACGGAAACGCCGCCCGTGACCGACATTTCCAACTCGAACAGCTCGTCCTGGGTCGATGTCGACGGGGACGGGGATCTCGACCTCTACGTCGTCAACTTCGAAGCCACCGACTTCCTCTATCGCAACGACGGAGGGACCTTCGTCTCCGTCAACGCCCCTCCGTTGGCGGGGACATCATCCAGCATTCCCGGGGCCTGGGCGGATTACGATGCCGATCGCGATCCCGATCTGTTCCTGGGCATCGCCGGGAGCGTCGACGATGTCCTATGGCGCAACGAAGGCGAGCTCGACTTCACATCCATCCCGTTTTCCGACGGACGGACGACGCTCGGCGCGAGCTGGGGCGACTATGACAACGACGGCGATCTCGACCTGGTCGCGCCCAGCTTCCTCAACGAGGCGACCGTGCTCTACCGCAACGAGGGAGCGCCGGACTACACGTTGACGCCCGACAACGCCAGTCCGGTCTCGAACACGTTCGCGAACGCGGTCGGGAGCGGCTGGGGCGACTACGACAACGACGGCGACCTCGATCTGTTCATGGGCGCCAACGCCCAGAACAACATCCTCTTCGAGAATCAGGGGCCACCTTCGTACGACCTCGTGCGCGTGACGACCGGCACGTTGGTGACCGGCGGCGGCAACTCTTTCGGATGCGTGTGGGGAGACTACGACGGCGATGGTCAGCTCGATCTCTTCGTCGCGAACCAGCAGAACCAGATCAACTTTCTGTATCACAACGACGGCAATGCGAACCATTGGTTGACGGTGCGGTGCGCCGGCACCGCGTCGAATCCGACCGCGATCGGAGCCCGGGTCCATGTGCGCGCGACGATCGGAGGCTCTCCCCGGTGGCAGCTGCAGGAGGTCGCGGCGCAGTCGGGATACAACTCCCAGAACCTCGATCTCCATTTCGGGCTCGGCGACGCGACGGTGGTCGATTCGCTCTGGATCGAATGGCCCTCGGGGATCGATCAGGTCCTCGTTGCGGTCGCGCCCGATCGGCTGCTGCGCGTCACGGAATCCGCTTCATCGTCGACCGGTGATCCCGCGGACGGAACCGGCCTGCGACTGCAGTGGGACGGAGGTCGGCGGGAGGTCCGGTATGCGCTTCCCGAGGACGGGGAGGTCATGCTCGCACTGTTCGACGTCGGCGGGCGGCAGGTCCGCTCGCTCGTCCTGGGAGACCGGTCGCGTGGAGTCCATCGCGTGGGAATCGGCGATCCGCTGCCGCACGGGATCTTCCTCGGCCGGCTGCAGTTCCGTTCCTCCTCTCGTGTGGGGGAGGCGACGGTCCGGATCGTGAGTCTCCGCTAGCGACGGGGCGGGGAGCGCAGCGCGAGTCCAGGGTGGGTCGAACAACTCCGGGCACTGGGGCTCCCCGCCGTGCTATTCTCTTTGCGTCCGATATGCGTGGCCGTTCGACGCGACCAGGACGCCCACCCGCTGCGTTACTTCACTCCCGAGCGGAGTACCGGAGGACCCATGAGCCGCCTCAATGCATCACTACTCGCAGTCCTGTCCGTGGGGATCGGAATCGGGGCAGCCCACGCCGGGCCGAACGCCGGAGGAGTCCTGCTCCTCGGCCTTGCGGACGCTCCCTACACCCGTGACGTCGACTATTGCGATTCGAATTCCGCGACGAGCTGCAATGACATCGTCGTATCGATCCGGCCCTACGGCGGAGACGTGCTGGTGATCAACTGCCTCGCGATGTTCGCGCCCGGCAGTCGTCTCTCGGGCATCACGTTCGGACTCGACTACGACGATGCCTCGGTCGCGATCGTCGACGCCGGGGGTTGCGGTGACTTCGAGCTTCCCGATGCCGGCTGGCCGGCGCCGGGAACCGGTACCGCAGTGACGTGGGGGGCTCCTCAAATGGAGTCCGTCGTTCCGGTCTATTGGTTCGCCGCCTACAGCTACTACTACGACGACTCCTACGACCTGAGGCTCATCCCGCACCCGACTCAGGGCGGGAACTTCGCCGACGACGACATTCCCGCGAATATCGATCCGATCGCCGGCCTCGGTCGCTTCGGTTTCAACATGCCCGGTCAGGTGTTTTGTCCCGAGGGCGGGGTGGACGTCGAGGCGTGCTGTTTCTCGGACTGCACGTGCGCCGAGCTCCTTCCGGAGGACTGCGTGGTCCAGGGCGGGAATCCGCAGGGGCCGGGCACGACCTGTTCGCCCGATCCGTGCGAATGCCCGATCGGCGCGTGCTGCCTCCCGAGCGGTTCGTGCGTGGAGTCGACGGCTGACGACTGCGCCCTGCATGACGGCGTCTTCATGGGAGCGGGCGTTCCGTGCGTGCCGGACCCATGCGAGCCGAACCCGACGATCGAATCGTCCTGGGGATCCGTCAAGGTCCGCTACCGGTAGCGGGACAACGCCGAGCGCCCCGCCGAAACGAGGGGTGGAAGGTCGTCCACGGAACGGTTCCGATGATGGGGATGCGCCGTCTCGCGCCGGATGTCAGCGGCGCACGACGAGGCGGCGCGTTCGCGTTTCATCTCCGGATCGAACGACGACGAAGTAGAGTCCCGAAGCGACCTCGCGCCCCGTGTCGTCAGTCAGATCCCAGCTCAGCTCGTGCCGGCCGCCGGGCATGGTCGCTCCGTTCTCCAGGCTGCGCACCTGCCGGCCCGCGATGTCGTATGCCGTGACGCTCACCGGTGCGTTCTCCGGCAGGTCGAATGCCGCGCGGGCGGCGCGAACTGCCGGGTTCGGCCACAGGGGTTCGAGACGCATGGAACCGGCCGTGAGGGTCGGCTCTGGTGCGTCGGCCGGATTCGGAACCGAGAACGGATTCCCCGGATCCGATCCTGCATCCAGCTCGTCGCGGTCAAGGTAGCCGTCCTGATCGCGATCGATCCCGAGACGATTCTCCCAGCCCGCATAGACCCCCGTGAACGTGACATCCCGGCCGTCCCCCGCGAGGTTCAGCAGGTCCTGCAACGTCCATGCGGGCTCGGAGGCGCGATCCGATTGCCACGCTCCACCCATGTAGGCCCAGCCGCGAACATCCCCCGAGGTGTCCCGTCCCTTCGCGACCAGTCCGATCTCTCCGAGATCCGCCACTGCCGCCAACGTCTGGACTCGGACGATTCCGGCGGCTTCGTTGGTGCCGTCCATCGTCCACTGAGCCCCCACTCCCGAGTGTGTTCCGGAGTCGAAGGCCAGGAGGAACGCTTCGACGTCGTCCCGTTCCTGCTGGTCGTGGAACGTGAAGTCCCGACTGTCGAAGAAGGTGTCGAGATCGTCCTCGGTGCCGTCGTGCGTGTAGCCGACACCGCGCAGCGTCCAGGGCGCGGTGTCGTCGAACCCGACCTTGTCGTATTCGTTGCGGAGCTGCGGGACGGTGAAGTCCTGGTCCCCGGGCAGCAGCACGAACGGGATGATGAGCGGCTTGGCGCCGCTCGGATTCTCATGGCACTCGACGCAGTCTCCGCCGCCGTCAACCAGCTTTCCGGTCAGGAAGAGCTGATGTCCGTTGGTCGCGTTCGGGCCCGCGGGCGGGTTCGGCAGCGATCCATCGAGGTTGCGGTTGGGATTCGGCATGTAGACCAGGGAGAACAGAAAGCTCTCGAGATCGGAGAACTCGGTCGGACTCAGCTCCTGGTCCCGCCCCATCAAAGAGACGAAGGCCGGATTGAAGTCGCTCAGCGCGGGGCGATCGCCGCGCCAATGGAACGGCGCGGTATCGGCCAGCCCTTTGAGCGGCTGCGTCATCATCGGGCCTTTCATCGGATGGAACCCGGCATGCGCCTGGGACTGTCCCTCGACGAACTGGCCCTGCGGGTCGCCCAGGTCCCAAGCCAGGTGGTCCATGTCACCGAACACGTGGCAGGACGCGCACGAAAGGTCCCCGTGCGCCGAGGAGTTCACTCCGTCGTAGAACACGCGTCGGCCGGTATGAATGACCGGAGGCGTTGGGTCGTATCCCATTCCCAGGGATGTCACGCTGTCGTCGGTGAGGTCGACCATGTCGATGCGGCCGGGGATGCGCCGCAGCACGTAGAGACGGTCGCGAGCCTCATCGAGGGCCAGTCCGCACGGCCCGTCGCCGACCGGGATCCGGTGCTGCACGGTGCCGAATTGGTCGAGCACGGCGACCTTGGACGATCCGAACGCCGCGACGTACACGGCGCTGCCGTCGCTCGCGATCGCGACCGCGGTCGGAATCGAGAGGCTGAGCGCGCGTTCCCCGGGAGTTCCGGCCGGGTTGTCATAGTCGATGTGCGGATTGAGATGCGTCGCGACGACGGTGCCGGTTCCGGGATCGATCACCGAGATCCGGTTCTGCACGAACCGCGCGCGCAGGTTGGGCTCGAAGCGCGTGCGATTGAGCGCTTCCTGATTCGTGACGTAGAGACGGCCGTCCACCGGGTGCACCGCCAGTCCGAACAGCGTCGTTCCCACGCCGGAATAGGACTGCAGGATCGATCCCGTGGCGGCGTCGAGGCGGATGACGTCGTGGTCGTACAGATGGTATCCGGCGTAGGCGCTCCAATCGCCGCCGACTTCGTCCCGCCAGACGCCGCTTTCGTCCTGGACGATCAGGCCCACGCGCGGCGGCTGGGGCAGATCCGGATCCATCGGTGGATTCGGCGGCGGCGGTCCTCCCGCATCGTCCACGTCGAACGCCGAAATGACGGTGGTGTCGTTGCCGCTGTTGAGCGCCGAGACGAACACGCTCTGCCCGTCGGGCGAGACGGCGAGCGCCCACGGGTCGTTCTGCGTGAGCGGCACCTCGACCGGGGGTGCCGTGAGGTCCGTGGGATCGTAGATCCGCACGAGGTTCTCCTGGGAGACGCAGACGAACGCACGCTGCGGGTTCCCGGCGAACACCACGTCCGAAGGTTCGTCGCCGACGAGGAGGGTTGCGGTGATCTGGCCCGTGACCCAATCGAGGATCGAGATCGAATCCGAGAGATGGTTGACCACCCACAGCTCGTTTCCGGTTCGCTGACGCACGGTGATCGGTTCGAGCCCGACCATGATCTCCTGCACGCGCGCCGGAATCGTCTGGGTGAGATCGAACACGATGAGCCGGCTGTCCGCCTTGTGGATCGCGAAGAGATGGGTTCCGTCGGCG
>JAGQHR010000126.1 GCA_020431745.1 Candidatus Eiseniibacteriota bacterium | reverse complement strand
CGCAACCGGAAACGTCTCGGTCGTTTCCGCATCCACGCTGTTCTCCGATCCGCGTTCCCTGGCGCGCGATACCGACGGGACGGTCCTGGTGCTCGACCGGACGGCGGACCCGCTGGGGACCGGGATCCGTGGGGGCGCGTTGTTCCGACTCCATCCGACGTCCGGTGCCGTGGTCACGGTGCGGGCCTTCGATGCCACGCAGACGCGGCGGCTCATGGCGGTGGCCGTGCTCCCTGACGGCGACTATGCGATCTGCGATGCGGACGCCGATCCGGGCGGCTCCGGAACCCCGCGCGGAGCGATCTTCCGGCTGCGCAAGTCGACGGGGCGGCTCGAGACGCTCATCGATTCGCCTTTCTTTTCGGATCCGATCGACATCGCGATGGGACTGGGGAACGAGCTCTGGGCGCTCGATCAAAACTCCGACTTCGACAACTCGCCGTCGACGCGTGGCGGAGTCTTCGGCTTCGATGTCACCCAGGGCGTCGCCCTGCACGCGCAGTCCCACCCCTTCCTGCGCGAGCCGGCCGCCCTCTCGTTCGTGGACGGACCCGCGATCGACTCGACCAAGGTGACCTGGACCGACGTCACCGGAGGGGGGCTCCAACAGGGAGACGTCCTCACGTTCCGGGCGACGATCAAGAGTCGGGGCACCCGGGACGCGCGCGGCGTGACGGTGGTGGATTCGCTGGCCGGGACCTGGACCTTCGTGGCCGGAAGCGACTCCGTGAGCCGGGGCACGTTCGACTTCGACCCGGCTGCCGAGGTCGTTCGCTGGACCGGAGACATCCCCATCGGTCAGGAGGCGTCCGTCCGGTTCCAGCTCAAGCTGGACTCTTCCTACGGAGCGGGCAGCACCGTGCTCGACCAGGTTCGGATCTCCGTCGACGGCGCGACGAGCTTCTACGATTACCGCGGAACCGTGGAGACGGCGTTGGCGGAAGGCACGGTCCTCTTCTTGGACCGAGCCCGGATCCAGGGCGACGACGGTGGCATCATCTACCGTATCGATCCGCTCTCGACGAGTCCGCAGGTGATCTGGTCCGGCAACCAGCTCAAGGAACCGCTCGATGCGGTCTTCCTGGACGATGGTCGCCTGGCGATCCTGGATCGCGCGGCCGTGCCGGTTCAGGGCGCGAGCGGCTCGCAGGCCATCTTGTTATACGACGGGCGCACCAACCTGCGGGTGGTCTGGACCCGGCAACGGGACGACGGTCTGCTCGATCCCCAGGGGATCGCTCTCGACACGGATGGATCGCTCGTCCTCGTCGATCGCGAGGCGAATCCGTTCGATCTCGAGTACGATCCCGACCCGGGTCACGGCGACTTCGGTCCGGGTGCGGTCTATCGCATCGACATGAGCACCGGAGCGGCGACGCCCTGGTTCTCCGATTCCCGCATGCGGGAACCGATCGCCGTCGGTGTCGATAGCCGCGGCATCGTGGTGGTCGACGACTTCACCGGCACCAACGGAAACGGGGATTTCTGGGAGTACGACCGGGATGCCGACGTGGTCACGCGGCGTCCCGTCAACGAAACGTGGTTCCGCGACCCCCTCGGGTTCACCTTCGATAGCCAGGACAATCTCCTCGTCGCCGATGCCACGCACTTCAACGACGGCAGCGACGGGACCGACAACGGAACGCTCTTCAAGCTCAATCGAGGAGCCCAGACGACGTATCAGATCCTCAGCCAAAGCGCACTCCTCGTCGATCCGTCCGACTGCTGGGCCGACGAGACGGGCGTCGTCTATATGACCGATCGCGATGCCAACCCACTCGGACTCCAGGACAACGATCCCGGAGCCGTCTTCCGCTTCGACACCCGCACGAATCAGCTCTCGGTGGCGGCGGCCTCCGTCGGTCTGCAGCGCCCCGCGGGGCCTGCCGGCTATTCCCGGCTGCAGGTCAACGCCGGGGCGCTGGAAGTCACCGATCTGAACGGAGGTGAGGCCGAGGGCGGCGATTCGCTGCGGGTCTCGCTCCGTTTCATCAATGCCTCCCGTCGCACCGTGCTGGGAATGTTCGTCGACTTCGAGTTCGGTGAGGCGGCGCACCTGTTGTCATTGTCCGCGAGCCGACCGGGGATCGGGTACGACCTCGGGGACAATCGGGGCAGCTGGGTCGGCTCGCTCGCGCGCGGGGACACCCTCTTCTGCGAAGGACTCCTGCGCATCGACGAAGACGTGATCTACGGGCAGACCGCGACCTTCTCCGCCGACCTTTCCTACGGTAGCCACACGGCGCGTCGCACCGCCACGCTGCCGCTGCGCGGACGCTTCCCACCGGGCGAGATGGTCCTGCTCGACGAAGCAGCCGATCCCGGGCGCTACGGCAGCAGCCCCGGGGCGATCTTCCGGTTGTCGCCCGACGCGGGCCAGGCTCTCCGCGTGCTGTTCACCGGCCCTCCTTGGGTCGATCCCAGCGCGGCCGAGTTCGGTCCCGACGGCACCCTTTACATCGCCGATCGCCGAGGGAACGATCCGGGACGCATCTACCGCATCGACACGCGGACGGGATTGCCGGTCGCGCTGCTTCCGGATCTCCCGCAGCTGGTCAATCCCATCGATCTCGCGTTCACTCCCGACGGCAACCTGCTGATCGTCGATCGCGACGCCGTCTCGCAGTTCCCCGCGGCCAAAGGGCTCGTCTTCCGTCTCGACGGGACCTCCGAGCCGCTCACGGTCTTTGCCGAGTCCCCCGAGTTCCGAAGCCCGGGACAACTGACGTTCGACGATCAGGGACGACTCTTCCTGACTGATCGAGCCGCCAATCCGGACAGCGCTGCGGGCAACGTCGGAGCGATCTTCGAGCTGGATCCGGACGATGGAAGCGTTCTTCGTCACTATCAGTTCGAGGAGCTGCCGGAGCCGACGGGCATCGATGCCTTGGCGGACGGAACGTTGCTCGTGACCGACGCCGCAGCGAATCCGCGCGGCTACAGCGGTCCCCACGGGACGCTCTTCACGCTCGATCCCGATGCCGGGACGCTCCGCGAGCTCTTGACGCATCAGTCGCTGATCCGACCGTACCGGTCGCACGTCCGGCAGCAGGGGACGATCCTGGTCGTGGACCAGTCCGCCGCCGGTCCCGGGCAGAATGGCTCGCCGGGCACGCTCTTCGAGTTCGATCCGGTGAGTCGGACGATCCGCAACTACGCACAGTCCGATTCGTTCCGGTCGTTGAGCGATCTCGCCGAGTTCCCCGCCTCCCTGGTGGCGGTTTCGGCTTACGGAGTGGAGGACCCGGACGGGCCCCCGCTCTATCCCGCGGACCGACTCACCATCACGGCGCAAATCGTCAACCGCGGGGCGGTGGCCGCCGTCGGGGCCAGCTACACGGACAGTCTCCCCGAAGCGGCGCGCATCGTCGCCGGTTCCATCACCGCGAGCGAAGGCACCGCGACCGTGCTGGGCAACGCCGTCTATTGGGGTGGAACGCTCGCGGCGGGCGCCGTCGTCGACCTCTCGTACGACGTGCAGCTCGATCCCTTCCTCGCCGAGGGACAGATCCTGACCTTCCGGGGCACCGCGCAGGGTCCCCATTCGGAGCCACGGAGTGCGGCGCAAACCGTTCCGGTTTTTGTTCCCTTGGAGGGAGGCAGCGTCTATCTCGCGGACTCCGCGGCGGATCCGCTCGGGATCGGCAATCAGCCGGGTGCGATCTTCAAGGTGAATCAGCGTACGGGGGAGACCACGGTCTACGCGACCTATCCTCAAAGCCGGGACCCGGTGGATCTGGCGCTGGTCGGCACCGCGCGTCCGATGATGTACGTGATCGATCAACTCTTCACGTTGGGCGCGCCGGCGCGCGGCGGGCTCTTCGAGATCGATCCGACCACGCAGGAGTCGCGTCTCGTGGCCGCGGACTCGACCTGGTTCCGTTTGGAGGACGTGCTGCCGGCCGGGGACGATGCCGTGTTGGTGCTGGACGGGTTCGCGGATCCGCTCCACCTGACGCCGACGATCGGACCCGGTGCGCTCTATCGCGTGGGGCTTCCGGAAGGGAACGTCGAGCTGGTCTACTCGGACACGACGCTGACCAATCCGCGCGCCATGACCTATCTGCCCGATGGTCGGATCGCGATCGTGGACGCGGATGCCGATCCGCTCGATACCGGCGTCCGATCCGGGGCCGTCTTCGCGTTCGATCTCTCGACGAAGGAGATCGAGCTCATCGTCGCCTATCCGCAGTGGGTCGATCCGTCGGAGCTGACCTGGACCGGAGAGGACCTGTTGGTCGTCGATCCGTCAGCCAACCCGGACCCCGCCTCCCAAGGTTTCGGATCCGTGTGGAGGGTTCCGTTGGAGGGGCCGGTCGAGCTCTACGCCGTCTCGGACTACTTCCGCCGTCTCGGGGCCATCGTCTCGCCGACCGACGGACGGCCGCTCCTCTCCGATCTCGACGCGACGATCGGGACGGGCACGCCGTTGGGGGGCGCGGTATTCCGCTGGTCCAGCCGGCGTACCTCGAACGCCCGGTTCTTTCCGCTCGCGGCCAATCGTCTGCTCCTGCAACCGCAGGGGATGATCCTCTTCGAGGACGTCACGCCGGTGGTCTATCTGCCGTTCGAAGCCGCGGCCGAATCCGAGGGGATCGCGCTCACCTGGGAGGGATTGAGCGATCCCGAGGATGCGCGCTACCTGGTCTACCGGCGAGCCGCCTCGGGACCCGAGGACGACGCGGTGTCGGACGACTATCCCGTCGGATACTCGTTGGTCGCGACCGACGAGGACTATCGGGGACCGGGAAGTCACACCGCGATCGACCGCGACGTGGACTCCGGAGCGTGGTACGTCTATCGGATCGCGATCGTCTACCACGACGGATCCGACGACTATTCTCCGCCACGCATCGTCCAGGCTCCCGCTTCGGTGCTTCGCTTCTCCCTGCGTCCGGCCCGGCCCAATCCGTTCGCGGAGAGCGTGCAGCTGCGCTTCGCGATCGCCAGGGAGGGGGCCGTACGGCTGACGGTGCATGACGTCGGAGGACGTCGCGTGGCGAAGATCGTCGACGCCGTGCTCCCGCCCGGACAATACGATCGAACCTGGGATGGTCGTACGGGCGCCGGCAACCGCGCTGCCTCCGGAATCTACTTCGCCCGGTTGGAGCAGAACGGATCGGTCCTCACGGAGCGGTTGGTCCTGCTCCGGTGACCACCATCACGATCCCGAGGGCGCCGATCTTCTGGCGCGCATGCCCGCCGAACGGAGGTCGGGCGATCGTGCCTCGACGAGGTCGTTTCGGTACAGACCAGCACGAGGGCCGTACCGTTTGGGACACCGGGACGGCCGTTCGACACCGCGAGTATCCGGACGTTCCGCGCTAATCGTCGTCCCGGGTGCCACTTCGATCTCCGTATCTACAGTGGCACGAAGATGTCTTGCACTCTCCGCATGGTGATTCAGGACGACACCTGCCAGTTCCTGCCCTGGGCCTCGGCTCGGGACGGGGCGCGGTCGGCGCGAGGATGGATCCTCGCGCTCACCGTGCTTTTGGGATTGGCTGGGGGAACCGGCTGCTCCGACCGGCAGACCGCGCCTTCCGCTCCCGAGGAGCCCCCCGTCCTTGACCTGGACTCCGCCCTGGGAGGCTTCTCGGCCTCCGACGAAGAGCCCGCGTTCGGTGACGACGCGATCGCGGCGTTGGTCGAAGCGGAGATCGAGTTCGAGGATCCCGTGTCGCAAAGTTCCGAGTTCACCTCCCTGGCCGCTGATCCGACGGTGCGGGTCTACGCGGTCTCGCTCCTTTGGGGCGACCTCGATCGAGCCCGGGGGCTCGGAGGCTCGGGTGGTGGCAACAGCTTGCTCGACTGGAGCGGACGAGCTCGGCTCACGCGCGGGATCATCGTGGTGGAGCGACTCATCGGGTTCGATCGGTTGGACGCCGTCGACGAGACGCGACTCGACGCGCGGCAGGTGAGTTGGACCAGCCACGCCGCCCTTCGTCAGGAAGGGCTCCGACTTTCTCTCTGGATCCGTGGCGGTGCGCAGGACTCCCTCTTCGTCGAGGCCGGTCCGTACGCCGGAGCCTGGCCGGTGGATGCGCTCGCGTCTTTCGTCGTGACCGGGGACGCACCCGGCTCCTCCCAGCAAATCACGATCCGCGGCCTGAGTGTCCGCGACGAGTCCGACGAAGGCTTTGCCCAGGGATTCTGGATCCCACCCACTTCCGTCCCCGGCTCCTTTGCCGGCCGCTGGATGGGTGCCCGCGGGGATGTCCTCGGGTTTGTGGAGGGCATCTACGGCACATCGTCCGCCGGGGATCGCGTGCTTTTCGGCAAGTGGATCGACCGGGAAGGCAGATTTCGTGGATTCCTCCGAGGATCCTGGGAGCCCGCGAGCGACGGGCCCGGACTGAAGGCGGCGAGCTTCGACGCCGATCTGCTGACTCCCGCGTCGGATCGTCTGGAGCGAGTCGGATCTTGCAGCGGTCGTTGGAGAGTTGCCACCGGGCGATCCGAAGGAGCTTTCGAAGCGCGCTGGTGCCTGGGCTGTTGAAGCGCGCGATGATGAGAAAAACGAACTGACCCACCCGGGTCCAAGTGACGGATCGATCGAGGTCGAACATCGATGCCCCTCGAGGCCTTGGCCGATCCCGATGCGGAGGAGGGCGTGAGCCCTCCTCCGTTTTCTTACCTGGCAGGCTTCCGGCTGTTACAGTGGGCCCTGAGGTTCTCATCGCGTTCGTACGATTTGGTGCGATCGGAATCGACTGTGTACGCATGGGGGCTCGGGGCAGGGATCGGATCGAGCGCCCTCGATCGCCGCGGTGATGCAAGGATCTGCCGCAGAGTGAGTTGGCAATGCACTGAGCTACGCAGCCGTGGTTGGTCCGGTAGTTGTGGCGGAAAAGACAGGAGGGGCGACGCCGCGAGGGAGTGAGGCGCGCGGCGAACCGGGTAGAGCGTGCGACACGGACCGCACGAAGCAAGAGGAGGCCATGAATGTTTACCAGTTCGCGCAGCGCGGTGATCGGATGCATCGTCGCCGCGGTGGCATGGGTGGGTTGCTCCACGGATGAAGCGCCCCAAACGCCCAGCGCTCAGCCGGGCGAGACCACGATCAATCTGGACGAGCCGTTCGGCGGGTACGGAACGAGCGACGAAGCACCGGCCTTCGGGGATGCCGCGCTCCAGTCCTACGGGGAGACGGACGTCCGATACGACGATCCGATGGCGCAGGACCCCGGCGTGCTGCGCATGCAGAACGACGTCCGCGCCAACATGTATGCCCTGACGATCCTCTGGGGGGATCTCGGGACGTCCATCGGGAGCCAGGACGACAACACCGGCAACGTCATCGACTGGTCGGGGTCTCTCGCGGTCAGCGAAGGGGCCGTTGTCCTCCTGCGCACTCTCGACTTCGAGGATGACGACCACCCGGTCGTTCCCCGGATCGACGCGGAGGTCCTCGAGTGGGTGAGCACGACGGCGGGCGACTACGACGGGATGCGAGTCCTGGTGTACGACGACCCGACTGTCGACACCGGCAACGCGATCACCTTCCAGACCGGGCTCTACGCGCGCACCTTCACCATGGCCGAGCTCGAGGATCTGGACCTCCTCGTCGACGCCAATGGCGGACAGATCCGGTTCCTCTCGACCCAGGTCGATCTCGCGGCTCCGGTGCGCGGCTTCCTGAACGGTCGCTGGAGCTGGGGGGCCGGTCAGCCCTACGGGCAGTTCAGCGGGATCTGGGTCGGTGCGCATGGTCGCCCGGCGGGCTGGGTCCGCGGGCACTACGGGCAGAACGACCAGGGCAAGCAGCTGTTCTTCGGGAAGTACATCGACATCGCCGGCAACTTCCAGGGCCTGATCCATGGCGAGGTCGTCGTGGAC
>JAGQHR010000125.1:4906-7849 GCA_020431745.1 Candidatus Eiseniibacteriota bacterium | reverse complement strand
CTCCGTCGATTGGATCGAGAACCGCGATCATCGCGCTCACGCGTCCATGCCGGTGGGGAGTCTGTCGGCAAGCGTGCGGGTGCACCGGTAGGTCGCCCGCGAGAACGACCGGGTGATTTCAGTCCACCCACTCGAAGAGGATCGGTTTGTCGATGCGGGGGTGCACGCTTTGCATCACCGGACATTCCCGGGCCACGCGTTCGAGGGCTTCGCGGTGATGAGGCGGGATCGGACGCGGCACCACGATGCGGGTCGGGAGCGCGGCCACGCGCCGAAGGGGATCCGCGACCATCTCTTTGCGAACCACCGCGCTCGCGTCGGTGAGATCGAGCCCGTGGGTCTGGGCGTAGATCCCCATCGTAGTGAGCATGCACGTTCCGAGCGCCGTGGCCACCAGATCGGTGGGCGAGAAGGATTCGCCGCGGCCGTGGTTGTCGACGGGCGCATCCGTCACCAGCTCGGTCTCCGAGGGCCCGTGCGTCGCCCGCGTCCGTAGATTGCCTTCGTAGACGAACGTCACTTCCACAGCCATGGCCACCTCCGCGGTGAGAGTCGATGACCGGGAGGATACCGCGGAAGCCGCTCGTTGCGGAATTCCGGTGCTCGCCCGCAGACCCGGCCACGCCTCCGATCCGCAGGCTGAAATGCGAAAAGGAGCCGGAGAATCCTTCTCCGACCCCTCTCGAGATTGGTAGCGGGGGCTGGATTCGAACCAGCGACCTTTGGGTTATGAGCCCAACGAGCTACCTCTGCTCCACCCCGCAGCAAAACCGCAAAGTCGAACCTTAGCGGGGGCTCTCCGGCGTGTCAACGCCTTCGCCGCTTTCGGTGTCCGAATGCGCAGAACCCGCTGGGGCGGGTTCGGTTCCCGCATCGGCAGGGATGCGTGGAAACCGGTATACGATCTCGCCGGGGAGCTGCAGATCGAGCTTTTCTCTCGCCGATCGCTCCAGAGCCATGGCCGCCGGCTCTTGCAGCTCCCGCTCCAGGTCCGCGTGGTCCGCCTCGACGGCATCGAGCTCCGCGCGCAGGTGCTTTTCTTCGGCGCGCAGCTCCCAGAGTCGCACCAGTCCGCTCGTCCCGAAGACGAGGGACAGGGCGATCCATGCGCCACCGAAGAGCGCGAGGAGCGGGAGGACACGACGGCGGGCCGACTTCCAGGGGCTGCGCACATACCATGCCGGATCGATCCCGTGGGGGCCGCGCGATCGGATGTGCGCCTCTGGCTCCGGCTCCTGCTCGTTCGTCCTGAACGAGCGCGCCGAGCGCAGCCCGCGATCGGGCACCGGTGAACGGGAAGCTCGTGCCATCTCCGCCGGCCTGGACGCGGCAGGTGCCGGCGAGGACGGGGGCGGGGAAGGGGGTGCCGCCGGGGCCGCGCCGGTGGTCCGGTAGGCCGCGTACTTGCGCACCAAGGGGTCGCGCGACTGGCGCAGACGGTCGGAGGGCATTCCCTGGGGGCGACGAATCCTTTCGTCCATGTCCGTTCCTTCGCGTTGTCCGCGCGGTCGTCGCGCGGTGCTTTTCGTTTCGGCCGGGCGCGAGGCGACCGTCGGCTCAGCGACCTGCCCGGTGACCCGGATAGTACGCCTGGTCGCCGAGCTCCTCTTCGATCCGGACCAGTTGATTGTACTTCGCGACTCTCTCCGAGCGCGCGAGCGATCCGGTCTTGATGAATCCGGTGTTCGTCGCGACCGCGAGATCGGCGATGAACGTATCCTCGGTTTCTCCCGAGCGATGCGAGATCACGCTGCGATACCCGGCGAATCGCGCGACGTCGATCGCGTCGAGCGTCTCCGAGAGCGTCCCGATCTGATTGAGCTTGATCAGGATCGCGTTGGCACAGCCTTCCTCGATGCCGCGCCGCAGCCGGGTGGGGTTCGTCACGAACAGGTCGTCCCCGATCAGATGGATCCGCGACCCCAGCGTCTCCGTCATCGCCTTCCAACCTTCCCAGTCGTCCTCGGCGAGACCGTCCTCGATGGAGACGATGGGGAAGTCGTCGACCAGCTTGCGATAGAAGTCGACGAGCTCCCGGGCGCTGAAGCTCTGATGGTCCTCGGCTTCCAACATGTAGCGCCCTTCATAGAAGAACTCGTTGGCGGCGCAGTCGAGCGCCAGCGCGATGTCCTCCCGCGGCTTGTAGCCCGCCTTCTCGATCGCTTCCATGAGGAGCTCGAGCGCCTGACGATTCGACTCGAGATTGGGAGCGAATCCGCCCTCGTCGCCGACCGCCGTGGCGTAGCCGTGTCGTTCCAGGACCTTCTTGAGGGAGTGGAAGACCTCCGCGCCCATGCGCAGCGCCTCGACGAAGCGGGTGGCGCCGACCGGGAGGATCATGAACTCTTGGAGATCGACATTGTTGTCCGCGTGAGCCCCGCCGTTGAGCACGTTCATCATCGGAACGGGCAGCACGTGCGCCCTCACTCCACCCAGATAGCGATAGAGCGGCAGATCGACGGCGCCGGCGGCGGCGCGGGCGGCCGCCATCGAAACTCCGAGAATCGCGTTCGCTCCCAGCTCCGACTTGCTTTCCGTGCCGTCGAGATCGCACATGAGCCGGTCGAGTCCGAGCTGGTCGAGCGCGTCGCATCCCAGGATGGCGGGGGCGATTCGATCCAGGATGTTGGCGATCGCCTGGCGCACGCCCTTGCCGCCGTAGCGCGCGGCATCTCCGTCGCGGAGCTCCAGCGCTTCGTGCTCTCCCGTGGACGCGCCGGACGGAACGGCGGCGCGTGCCCGGAGCCCGCTTTCCAACTGGATCTCCACCTCGACCGTGGGATTGCCGCGTGAGTCGAGGATTTCGCGCGCGTAGACCTGCTCGATGGACGTCATGATCGTGCCTCCGCCCGTCTCGTGGCGACCACCGTGCATGTTCCGGGCGATCGTCGGTATGGAAGACTGTTCCGGGTTGGGGCTGCGAACGCTATCCCCAACCGGAGA
>JAGQHR010000125.1:0-4879 GCA_020431745.1 Candidatus Eiseniibacteriota bacterium | reverse complement strand
TGCCTCGGCTTGACAGCCTGGGAGGAGACTCCTATCCTTCCGCAGGGCGATCTAAATCGATGAATTTCAATGGATTGTCAGCGTCGTCGCAAGGCGGCGGCGGGCCCGCGAGCTCGGGATCGGAACCCGAGTCGCGGCGCCGACCGTCCCGAGGCGTCCTGCGTGCGGGTGCAGGCGGGACGCGCGGCATTCCTTCCAACGCGCGACGTCGCATCGGGCGCGCATGAACGCGTCCGACGCCGAGATCGTGGAACGATGCCTCTCCGGTGAGGAAGAGGCGTTTCGGATCCTGGTGCAGCGCTATGAGCGTCCCGTCTACGGCTTGATCCACCGCATGGTCGCCAGCGACGACGACGCTCGCGATCTCACGCAGGAAAGCTTCGTGAAGGTGTTTCGCTCGCTGGATCAATTCGATCCCACCAGGAACTTCTCCTCCTGGATCTTCAAGATCGCGAGCAATCAGACGATCGACTACCTCCGCAAACGCAGGGTGCAGACGATCAGCATTCATGCGGATCCGGAGAACGACGACCGACCCGAGATCCAGCTCGAGGATTCCGCGCCGGGACCGTCCGGGGAATATGCGGAGACTCGGCGGCGCGAGCGATTGGGGGAGCTCGTCCAGCGCCTGCCGGCGCACTATCGCGTGGCGGTCGAGCTTCGTTACTCACAGCAGCGGTCGTACGAGGAAATCGCGGAGACGCTGGATCTGCCCCTGGGAACGGTGAAGGCTCGACTGCATCGGGCCCACCACCAGCTGCGGGCCTGGATGGAGGGCACGGATCTCGAAGAGGGGGGACGGTGACCCGGCCTCGGACCGGAACCGCACCTGGGGCCGCCGACATGGGGTCGGGCCGGGGGACCGGGACCGGCGCAGGTTCCGATCGGTTCCGGAAACCTCCTTTTACCCGAGACCGTAGGGACGATCGTCCGAGCGCCGATCCTCCGGGTGGTGATCGGCAGTCGCCGGGAACTCCGGGTGTCGACCGAACGACCGGGGGTGGATTGGGGGAAATGCCCCACCTGGCAGAAGCGGAAGGCATGAGGCCATGACACGATGCGCATGTGATCAGTCGCTGCTGCTGGAGTTCGCCCTCGGCGATCTCGAGCCCAGCCAGCGATCTCGGGTGGAGGCGCAAGTGCGCCAGTGCCCGGCTTGTGCGTCGGAAGTCCGCCGCTATCGCGAGCTGATCGGGGACCTGGGTGCCCTGCCGATCGCTCCTTTTCCGATCCAGCTCGAGGAAGTGCTCGTCCGTTCCGCGATCCAGGCCCGCCGGGGCATGGCCGGAAGAAAGACCGCTCCGCGCCGGGAGTTCTCGTGGACACCCGTGTTGTGCGCGGCGGCCGGACTCGCGATCGTCGCAGTCCTCGTGTTGATCCTCCGGCCGGGTAATCTCGTCGGTCCCGGTTCCTCGGTGGATGAGGTGGTCTATGGAGGGGTGGGCCGCGGCGCTACGGCGTTCCAGGACTTGGTCGAGCTGTACGCGAACATTCAACAGGGATGGAGAATCCTGGTCGAGTTCCTGACCAAGCTCGCGCCGGTCTGGAGAGCTCTGCGCGCCGCGCTGGCCGCGGTCGGTGCGGTCCGGATCGGGCTCGCGGCGGTCAGCGTGCTCGCGGTGGTGGCCTTGTTGTGGCGGTTGGGTCGACCGAAGAGGAAGATGGGGCATGCCAATGCGCGCTAAGTGGTGGTTCGCGATCTTCCTGGTACTCGGGCTGATCCCCCGGGAAGCCGTGGCGGATCTTCGAGTGCTCGAAGAAGGAGACTCCGCGCGGGTCGAGACGGATCGCCGTAACGGGACGTCCCGGATCCGGATCCTCGTCGAGACCGATGGCGATACCACCGAATCCTCGATCGAATTCCCCGCTCACGCTCCCCGGCCGCCGCGACCGCCGCACGCGCGTGTGGGGCGGCACGACGACAGCGGAGACATCGTGCGTTTCGGAGAGGACATCGAGATCCGTGCGGATCAGCTCGTCGAGGGGGCCGTGGTCGCGATCGGCGGCGACGTCACGGTGTACGGTCACGTTCTCGATGACGTCGCCGCGATCCGTGGCGACGTCAACGTCGAGTCCGGGGCGGTCGTCGAGGGCAACACCGTCGCGGTGGGAGGGCGCGTTCATCGAAGCCCGGGTTCCACCGTGTTCGACGGGGACATCTCGGTCCCGGTCTTCCTGCCGGGCATGAACGGCTCGTGGTGGGGACAGGGGGTGCGGCTGGGTCTCATCCTCGCCCTGATCGCGTTTCTCGTCCTCTCCGGCGGGGTCGTCGACCTCGTGATGCCGGATCGCCTGTTGGGGCTGACTTCCTATGTACAGAATCGGATCTGGGCCGCGTTCTTCGCCGGGGTGGCGGCGGAGGTCCTGTCGCTTCCCGCCTTCATCCTGCTCTGTGTGACGATCCTGGGAATCCCCATCGCGCTGCTGCTGCCGTTCGCCTATTTCTTCGGACTTCTCGTCGGGTACGTGGCGGTGGCGGTCATCCTGGGATCCCGCCTGGCATCGCGCGACGTCACCGAGCGGGGGCCACGGTTGGTCTCGCTCGCGATCGGGCTCGCCGTGCTCATGGGGATCCACTTCTTCGGCGAGCTGCTGGGTGCCATCGGGGGACCGGTCTCTCTGCTCGGGCACGCGATCTCCCTGTTCTCCGTGGCGGCGAACTGGACGGTGGCCACCATCGGGTTGGGAGCCGTGCTCTTGTCCCGGCTGGGTACCCGAACGGGAGTGGAAGCGCCGATGGAAAGCCCCCCGCCGTACGTCCCGGTGGGATCGTCCAGTCCCCCTGCTTTCTAGCACCCACCGATCGGGATTCGACGGTTGCGTCGATCGGTCTGGTCGCGTGCTCGTCGGATAACACGATGTCCACGATGTGATTACATCGATCGTCGTGCAGCTCGGGGACACCTCGCCCCGTTGATCCACCCCCGGTTCCATTCCGACGAGTGTCACATCCATCCGGCCTGACAATCCGCTCGGAAGCCTCGAGATGCCCACTCTCGTTCTTTTTCCTAAAGTTTTTGCGGTATACTGTCGAAGATGCGACTTCGATCCGTTCCGGGGTTTTCGTGGGTTCTGGGAGTCTGGGCCACCGGCTTGTGCTGGTCGGTTCCGATTCCGACCGCCAGCGCCGCCCTCTGGGTGAGCCACGCTCCGGGGATCGAAGTGTTTCCTGCCGAAGAGGTTCTGCGCGATCGGGTCTACGAGGCTGGGGACGGTAGCTTGTGGTTTCGGGGTCCGACCGGGGAGTCCGCCCTCGTTTCCTCCACGGCGGATCCTCAAATCCTGAATCCGGGGGACGGCGCCTTCCACCCGGTGGATGCCCAGGAAGTCGTCCGTGCGCTCGAGAGCCTGCCCGCCGAGCTGCTGCGCGGACTGGACGTCCAGATCTTCGTCCTGCCCTATCCGCGGTCGGGTCTGCTTTCCTCGTCGGCGGACGACCACGCGGTCTATCTGAGTCCCGGCGTGCTCGAATATAGCGGGGCGCAGGTCCACTTCCTCGTCGGCCACGAGCTGGGGCACTCCTACCATCGCGCCCATCTCCCCGATAGCGACACGACGACGTGGGAGCGGTACCGGGAGATCCGCGGGATCACCGATGAGGATCGGTTCCGTGCGGATGCGGAGCACGCCGATCGTCCCCACGAGATTTTCGCCGAGGACTTCCGAGTGCTCTTTTCCGGAGACTGGGGACGAGGTGACGGTTCGGTCGAGAATCGGGACATCGCTCCGCCCGGTGCGGTGGACGGGTTGGCGGTCTTCCTGCGAGGGCTTTCCGCGGAAGGGGCTGCGGAGCCTCTGACTTGGCGGGCCTACCCGAACCCCGTGCAGCCGGGAGATGGGCTCCACCTCCGTGGCTCCGGGTCCACGATCTCCGAAGCTCTGCTCTTCGACGCCGGTGGACGCCGGGTTGCCGCGATGCAGGTCCAACCGAGCGCGGCCGGCGAGTGGATGCTGGAGACCCCGGAGCTGGGGCGACTTCACCCCGGTGCCTACTGGCTGCGTATCCTCGTCGATGATCGTCCGGTCACGGTGGCGGTTCGCTGGATCCGCTGATCGGTCTCACCCAGACCCAATCGCTCGCGATCAGGGAGAGGGTGAACCGGTCGCTCCGCCAGCGGCTGCGCTTGTCCCCCAGGCCGGTCACGTCCCGGACGAGTCCGAACAGACCCCGCGGGATCGACAGGAGCGAAACCGAGGGCTCGTCCTCGTCGCCCGAGATCCAGTACTCCACTTCGCCGAGATCTTCGGCCGTCAAGGGGAGCACCGCGATCGTGAGATCGACGAAGAGCGCATCCTCGGAGCCGCACCAGGACGCCTGGAGTGGAAGCCGCAAGGGAGACTCGAGCAGCCAGGTTTCGATCGTCCCCAACGAATCCGCGCTGAACGTGCGTTCCCCGTCCGTGGCCGAGTAGCTTCCCGACCAGGGATCGCGGCGGAAGCGGAACCGCTCGACCGAGGTCTCCAAGGTCGCGTCGACCCAGCCTCGGCGCTCCCGGCGCAGCTCGACCTGGCGTCCCACCGTGACCGGAATCCCGCGAGAAAGCCGTTCGCGCACGAAGGCGGGAAGGAGCGGGACGTCGGGTACGAAGACCGCGATCGCGAGGGAGTCGCCTTCCACGCGAACCGCCGTCTCGGCCCGGACCGTCCCGATCGCGCCGACCGCAATCAGAAGGACTGCGAGAGTCGCACCGAGACGCGCGCGGGTGAACGCTGCGCCCGCAGATCCCGCGCGACGTCGATGCGCAGCCCATCGGAACCGAAGAGGAGTCCCATGCCGCCGTCGAGCGCCAGAGGGCCGCTTCCGGCGATTCCGCCGGACTGGTGGTTCGATTCGTTCCACGCCTTTCCCCCGTCCACGAACAAGACCGGTCGCACGTTC
>JAGQHR010000124.1 GCA_020431745.1 Candidatus Eiseniibacteriota bacterium | reverse complement strand
GAGACGACGCTGCACGGCTTCGCGCGCAGAGGCGATCGTCAGCGGGTGGGAGAGAAAGCGCGGATAGCCCGATCCGAATCGCAGCAACCGCGCCCAGCCGGGACCACGCGATCGCACGAATCGTCTCTCCCGTTCTCCGCCGCTCAGGACACGAGGGCTTGGTTCAAGAACCGCAGATCGAGGAAGCCTCGCGGTTCATCCTCCAGATAGCCCAGGCGCAGCATGAGCTGGAGGATCTGCGCCACGGCCTGCTCGTTCTGGATCGCACAGACGTCGGGATGGTTGTGGTCGAGCGCCTTGCGGATGAACTCCTCGCTGATTCCGATGGTGCGGGCTGCCACGCGAGCCGCTTCGTCCGGATGCTCCTGCGCGAAGGCGGCGCCGCGGACGAAGGCGCTCACCACCCGCTGGACCAGCTCGGGATCTTCGCCGATCCGGTCGCGCCGGCAGCAGAGCGAGCATCCCGGGGCGCCCTTCCAGACATCCCCGGTGCGCCGCACGACGGTGCCGACTCCCAGCTGCTCCATCGCCGTCGCGTAGGGCTCTACCATCGAGGCGGCGTCCGATCCCTGCGCGAAGAGCGAGATGATCGCGCCGTCTCCGGACGGCTGTCGCACCAGCTCCGGATCATCCAGACCCAGCCCCTCGATCAACGCCATCGCGGTGAGATCCTTCATGCCTCCGCGCAACGGCACGGCAAGCTTGCGGATTTGGGAAGGCTCGATCCCGCGTCGTACGACCAGCGCGGCTTCCTCGTGGCCCGCTCCGCAGAGCACCACCAACGGGGTGGCGCTGGAGGTGGATGCCGCGACCCGCGTCCACGGGATGACCGCGAAGTCACAGTCGCCGCTCTCGAACTTGCGGGGCACCATCCAGGCGGTTGGTTCCACATGCATCTCGGAGTCGATCCCGACGTCGCGCAGATAGCCCTCGCTGTGCGCGATGTAGGCGGGGATCTGACAGATGCCGCGCAGGACGGAAAAGGCAATCCGATCCATCGAACCTCCCTTTGACGATCGCCAGCGGAAACCGGTGGAGCGAGGGTACTCTGGGGACGAGAGGGAGTCCAGCGGACCGTGCCCGACCCCCTTCCGGCTCCGTCGATCCGATCCCCGGCTTTCGTTCCGGAAACGTTCCTGGCAGACTCGGGCGGACCTTTGACGATCCCGCGCAGACGTTCGGCGCGGCCGGATGGGAGCCGGCCGGGACCGTCCGCCGAAACCCCGTGGATACCCGAGGATGGAGGGGCGCGCCGGCCGATGGCGATCGACTTCCGCGTGCGCGACTTCTTCCATCCGGTGCGGATTCTGCGTCTGCACCGCGACTTCGAACGCCACCAGTGGGAGCCGCTCTCGGCCG
The DNA here is from genome assembly GCA_020431745.1 of Candidatus Eiseniibacteriota bacterium. Classification (GTDB taxonomy): domain Bacteria; phylum Eisenbacteria; class RBG-16-71-46; order CAIMUX01; family CAIMUX01; genus JAGQHR01. The sequence continues at coordinate 6,500 of JAGQHR010000124.1, read as the reverse complement.
TGCGCGCGTACCAGATCGGACGGCTGCGCGCCGTCCTGTCCGTCGCCCGCGATCACGTTCCGTTCTATCGCGAGCTGTTCGCCCGCGTCGGGTTCGATCCCTCCGCCCTCGAATCCGATTCCGACCTGGCCGCGCTTCCGCTGCTGACCCGGGACGTCGTTCGCGAGCATCAGGCTGCGATGCGGGCCGACGACGCACACCGACTCGGCGCGATCGTGCAACGAACCAGCGGGACGACGGGCCGGCCGATCGAGTTCCTCGCCGACGCGGAGTCGCAGTCCCTGGAGTTCGTCTACTACTGGCGGCACTGGAGCTGGGCGGGCTACCGCCTGGGCGATCGGTTCGCCGAGCTTGGCAGCCAGTTCTTCCTCCGTCGCAGCGACGATGCGATCGCCTGCTGGCAGCCCGGGCTGCGCCGGCTCATGCTGGACAGCACGCGCGTCTCGGCGGAGAACGCCCGCCCGTTTGCCGATGCGATCCGTCGGCATCGTCCCCGGTTCCTCAAGGGGATGCCGTCCGCGGTGCACCTCCTGGCCGAGTCGTTGCGGGACGCCGGAATCGACGATCTCCGCTTCCGCGCGGTGTTCACGAACGGCGAGCCGGTGACGGCGTCGCATCGAGCATCGGTCGAGCGGGTCTTCGGCTGCCGGGTGCTCGATTCCTATGGGCACATGGAACGGACCGTCGCGATCTCGCAATGCCTGGAGGGGGAGTACCACGTCCATCCCGACTACGGTCTGCTCCAACTCGTCGAAAGCGGGGCGCCGACCGGGCGCCCGGGGACGTCCCACGAGGAGAAGGCATCCCACGAGTTGTCCGACAGTGTCCGGGCCGCCGAGGCGACGCCCCGCCATGCCGTGGACGACGACGGCGGCTCGGCCCGACTTCCGCGCCGGGCCCGCGTGATCGGCACCTCGCTCCACAATCGGGCGATGCCGTTCGTTCGGTATGAGCTGGGCGATCAGGTCGAGCTCTACTCCGAGCCGCGGACGTGCCGGTGCGGACGCAGCTTCCCGGTCGTGAAGCGGATCCTCGGCCGTTCCCGCGATGTCGTGGTGACGCCGGACGGACGGCACATTTCGACGCTTTTCATGCTCCCGGAGATGGTGGAAGGGGCGCTGCTCACCCAGTTCGTGCAGGAATCCCCGCGTGAGCTGCGGATTCGGGTCGCGCCCGGTCCGGGCTGGAGCGAGTCGTCCGAGCGGCAGATGCGCGAGTACGCCCAGCGGCTGGTGGGGCCGTCGATGCGCGTCGACGTCGAGTGCGTTCCCGGCGAGCAGCTGCTCGACGAGTCCGGGAAGCTCCGCACCGTCGTGTCCCACCTGTGATCACGTCGGTTCCGCCGCGTCGGGATCCGCCCCCATCGCTTCCAGAGACGCGACGACCTCGATCTCTCCCGTGCGATCCCCCGTTTCGCGATAGATCCTGAGCGCCTCCCGCCATCGCGCGCGGGCTCGCTCCTTCTCTCCCCGGGAGCGGTCGATTTCGGCGAGACGAGCGACGGTCCGCGCTTCCATCGTGCGGTCGAGCATCTCCAGGCTGCGCTCCAAAGCCTCGGTGAGAGCGCGTTCCGCGTCCTCGGAACGGCCCATCGCGAACTGGAGGGATCCGAGGTTGTTGAGCACGATCACGATCGACCGGGTGTCGCCTTCCCCGCGATGGATGGCGAGGGCCTCCTCGTAGCACCGCAGCGCCTCTTCGGATCGGCCGGCTTCCCGGTGGAGGATTCCGAGATTGCCCAGGACCGTCGCCTCGCCGTTGCGGTTGCCGATCTCCCGGTGGATGTTGAGCGCGGCGTCGTAGCAGCGGCGAGCCTCGTCCGCCCGTCGCTGGATCGAGTGGAACGTCCCCAGATGGCTCACCAGGAGCGCTTCCTGACGACGATTGCCGAGCTGTCGCTGAATTGCGATCGCTTCGTTCAGCCGGCTCTCCGCTTCGGGCCAACGGCTCAGCATCGACAGCGCCGCTCCCTGACAGCGGAGCGCACGGGCGCGGTGGGCCGGACCGAGACCGGGAATCCCCAGGACCTGCTCTCCGATCTCCACCCCGCGCACATAGGGACCGCTCAGCTCGAGGAGCGTCCACAGCACCGCATAGAGCTCCGTGGCGATCGCACCGTCGCCCATCGCGACGGCCCGCCGGCAGGCCGCGTCCAGGTTGCCCAGCTCCAAACGTAACGCGCGGAGTCGGGAGCTTCCGTCCCCGATCCAGAGCTTGCGCAGCGCTTCCCGATTCCCATGGGTGGCGAAGTGCTCGGCGTGACGACGCTCCGCGTGGGCTCGCAGCGTGGGCCGGGCGTCCGTGCCCAGTTTCTCGGAGGCATAGGTGTGCAGGCTCGAGAGCATCCCGAAGCGCGGCATCCCGCCGACGATCTGGGTGCGGAGCCAGCTCTTGTCCACCAACGTCTGGATGACGTCGAGGACCATCGGGGCCTCGTCCTCTTCGAAGTCGACGACGGCTTCCGCGGCCTCCAGCGTGAATCCGTCTTCGAACACCGAGAGCTGGGCCAGGGCCGTGCGTTCGTCTGCTTCGAGCAGATCCCACGACCAGTCGAGGGTGCGCCGCAAGGTCGCGTGACGTCCGCCCGAGGGGCCGGCCAGGATACGCAGCCGGTCGTCGAGACGATCCCGCAGTTGCGAGAGGCTGAGCAGGCGCAGCCGCGGCGCGGCCAGCTCGATCGCGAGCGGCAGTCCGTCGAGGAGATCGACGATCTCGGTGACGAGCGGACGGGTCGACTCGTCGATCCGGAAATCCGGACGATGCGCGCGCGCCCTCAGCGCGAAGAGCTCGGTGCCTTCCGTGCGGGCCTCGAGCGGACTCAGGGCCAGATCGCACTCCCCCGCGAGCCCGAGACGTTCCCGGCTCGTCACGAGGAAGCGGGCCTCGGGAGCGCGTTCCAACCACCGTTCCAGGATCGGGCTCCCCTCGACGCGGATCTGCTCGAAGTTGTCGAGGATGATGAGGACCTGACCTCGGCCGGCGATCTCGCCGCCCAGATGCTCGATCGGATCGGCGCCGGTGAGGGTGATGTCGAACCCGGTGGCGACGGCCAGCGCCAGACCTCCCGGGGAGCGTGCCTCGCTCAGGTCGCAGAACCACGCGCCGCCCGGTCATCGGGCGAGGGAACCGGTGGCGTAGCGGCGGGCGAGCCTTGTCTTGCCCATGCCCCCGGGGCCCAGCAGCGAGACGAGCCGTCCGCCGTTTTCGAAACCCGCGGCGATGGCCGCGATTTCTCCTTCGCGGCCCACGAAGACATCTCGTTCGGCGGGGAGGGAATGGAGCACGCGCGGATCGACGAGTCGGCCCTCGATCGCGCGGATTGCGTCCCCCGCAGTGGCGAACCGATCGGAGGGGGCGCGCGCCAGCAGGCGCTGCACCGCCGCGTTCCAGCGGGGATCCGCGTCCGGCAGATCGGGCGGCGCGGCCAACAGGCGAGCGCCCGCGATCTCCAGCGCCGTCGCACCGCCGAAGGGAAGTCGCCCGCTCAGCATCTCGAAGAGGACGATGCCGAGTGCGTACAGGTCCGCGGCCGGCCCGACGGGCTGACCCAGCACTTGCTCGGGAGCCATGTACGCCGGTGTTCCCGCGATCGCGTGGACCTCCGAGTCGGGGTCCGTCCCGCGGTTCCCCGGTGCGGTCGGGGTGACGCGGGCGAGTCCGAAGTCGGTCACGACGGCGCGCGGTCCCGCTGCGCCTTCGGTCAGCAGAACGTTCCCGCTCTTGAAATCGCGATGGACGACGCCCACGGCGTGCGCGGCATCCAGCGCGTCCGCGAGCTGTCGTGCGATCGCGAGCGTGTCTTCGGGGGAGAGCCTCGCGGCGCGACGGATCCGTTCGGAGAGGGTTTCTCCCGCGACGTGCTCCATCGACAGGAACCAGATGCTTCCGTCCTTCGCATGGTGCGTTCCGATGTCGTAGATCCGGCAGACGTTGCGATGGGAGACGGAGCGGGCGAGGAGCACCTCGCGCTTGAGGCTGCGCAAGGCATCCGGATCGGAAGCGGTGTCCGGGCGGATGGTCTTGAGGGCGACCGTCACTTCCAGGTCGAGGTCGTGGGCGCGATAGACTTCGCCCATGCCTCCCCGGGCCAGGAAGGCTTCGATGCGATAGCGATCCGCGATCAGCTGCCCGTCGGTGAAGGCCGGCGCGCCCGCCGCGCTTCCGGAATACGGCCGACGGGCCGGGGTGAGGTCCACGGTGGGATCCGAAGATAGACTGCTCTCGGTCGCTCCCGCCGCGTCGTTCGATCGCGCACGGTCGCGTCCGGTGCCGCCCGGCCCCGTGTCGTGCGGTCCCGCGCCGTCCGGTCCCCCTGTGCTCGGTCCGGTGGTCCCCGGTCCGGTGGCATCCGGTCCTTTGCCGTGCTGTTCCGCGTCGTCCTGCACTTCGAACCGGATCTCCCGCCTCGATGGGGCCCCACCATCCAAGCCGAGCTCGCCTCGCGGCGAACGCGCGCGGTCCCCTGCCGGCTCGGCCGACGTGGGACGCAGTCCGCACTCTCACTGGATGTTAGTCCGAAATCGGCCGAAGGGGCCACTTTCCAACCCAGGGTCGGCGTGCGGTCCGCCGCCGCCTGCCCGAAAGGCCCGGTTGGGAGCCATCGGCGCGGATGGTACCCTTTCATGGTCTCTTGGAACGGCGTGCCTCGCTCCCCGCCGGCACTCGCCTCAACCGCTCCGCTGATGGAAGGACCTCTCATGTCATCTCGCGCCACGGCTCTGACCCTCTTGAGCGCTTCCTCGTTCCTTCTCGCGGCGGGAGCTGCCCGAGGCGCCACCATCGTGGTTCGTGCGGACGGGACCGGGGACGTCGCGACGATCCAGGCCGCGCTCGACGCCGCGGTCGGAGGGGATGTCATCGAGCTCGCGGACGGCACCTTCGAAGGTGCGGGCAATCGAGACCTCGACTTTCTCGGAAAGGCGGTGACGGTGCGCTCCCAGGCCGGCGATGCAGGGACCTGCATCCTCGATTGCGGCGGCTCCGAGGCCGAGCCGCATCGGGCCTTCCTCTTCGTGAACGGAGAGGGAAGCGGATCGGTCCTCCGGGAGATCACGATCCGCGGTGGAGTTTCCCCTCTCAACGAGGATGGCGGCGCGATCGTCTGCACCGGCACCGCGCCGGCGCTGGACGGCCTGGTTCTGTCCGGGAATCGCGCGAACGGCACCGGCCGCGGCGGAGGCCTTTCCTGCACCGCGGGAGCCGGGCCCTCGGTCATGGCATGCCGGTTCGAGGACAACGCGGCCTATCAGGGGGGAGCGGTCAACAGCATCGATTCCGCGCCGGTCCTCAGCGAATGTTCGGCGCGGGGCAACAGCGCGGCGGCGGACGGAGGCGTTTTCTACAGCCTGTCCTCCACCTCCCAGGTGCTCACCTCGGTCTTCTACGAGAACGAGGCGACGTTCGGCGGCGCGCTCTTCTACGACAACGATGCATCGCCGCTCATCGAAGACTCGATTTTCTACCGCAATAGTGCCTCGCTCGTCGGCGGAGGGATCGTCTTCAGCAAGTCGACGCCGACCGTGCGTGGCTGCACGTTCTCCGACAACGCGGCGCACTCGTTCGACTTCTCCGGGGGTGCAGCCTTCTGGTGCAGCTTCCAGACCGACGGTGTCATCGAGAACACCCTCGTCGCGTTCGGACAGTCGGGCAAGGGAATGGTCTGCGAAGAAGGCAGCATGCTCACGCTCTCCTGCTGCGATGCCTTCGGCAACCAAGGGGGCGACTGGCCGGGCGAGCTTGCCGGACAGGCCGACCAAAACGGAAACATCTCCCTCGATCCGCTCTTCTGCGATCGCGACGGGGACGTCTTCACGCTCGCCGAGAACTCCCCGTGCCGGCCGTCCGGGAACGACTGCGGCGTGCTGATCGGAGCTTTGGACCAGGGCTGCGGGATCAACCCGGTGCTCGAGGCCAGCTGGGGCGCGATCAAAGCGGCATTCGGCGAGACCGGGGCGTTCCGCCGCTAGTCGGAGCCTTCCGCCGTCGGTCGGGCACCTTCTGCCGCTGATCCGGGGGTTGTCCGCCGCCAGTCCGCTCCCGGGGGAGACGACTCCGCCGATTCCTGCTAATCTCGTGCGTTTCGTACCCGAATCCCGATCCCGCCCGCCCCCTCGCCTCGGCGAGCGGCGGCGCGGCGGAACAACGTGACTTCCGTCCGAGAGGTTTGATCGCCGTTATGTCCAGCTCGCACCAGATCCGCAGACAGTTCCTGGACTTCTTCCGCGACAAGGCGCACACCATCGTGCCGTCCGCGCCGGTCGTGCCCCACGACGACCCGACCCTGCTCTTCACGAACGCGGGGATGAACCAGTTCAAGGACGTCTTCCTGGGAACGGGGACGCGTGACTATTCCCGGGCCGCGGACTCCCAGAAGTGCATCCGCGCGGGTGGCAAGCACAACGATCTGGACGATGTCGGGCAGGACACCTACCACCACACCTTCTTCGAGATGCTCGGAAACTGGTCCTTCGGCGACTACTTCAAGAAGGAAGCGATCGCCT
>JAGQHR010001245.1 GCA_020431745.1 Candidatus Eiseniibacteriota bacterium | reverse complement strand
CGTGCCGTGACACGCACCCGGGCTCCGATCTTCAGAAGCCTGAGCCGCAGCGTCGAGGGCCGGGCTCCGGCCCAGCGGGTCCCGGCCAGGCCGAGGCGCCGAAGCTCGTTGAGCAAGACGTAGGCGACGGAAGAAAACCATAGCCGCAGCTGGTTGACCCGCATCAAACGCCCCGGCGTCCGCGTTGCAAAGAGATCCAGCTGCTGCTCCTTGATGCGGTTCTCCATATCGCCCCGCGCGCAGTAGATCTCCTCGTACACCCGCCGGGCGGCGTTGCGGCTTGCCGGCAAAGACGTGACGATGAACCGAGGGTTTTCTCCCCGCTGTGTGATCTCCGGCTTGCCGATCACTCGCCGCTGTCGGCTCCAGGTTTCCAGCGTCGAGTACTGCCATTCGCCGAAGCGCCGCGCAGGCTTGCCGGTATGGCTGCTGACTTCGAAAGCTCGATCCATCGTGGGGGCTAAGAGCTTCTCCAGACGGGGGTTACGGGCGAGACCCAGA
>JAGQHR010001244.1 GCA_020431745.1 Candidatus Eiseniibacteriota bacterium | reverse complement strand
CGTTCGACCCCGGGCAAGTGGTGCTGGCCGTCCGCGACTTGCTGCAGCCGATCGCCCAGGAGCGCGGCATTCGATTGGAAGCGGTCGTCGAGTCGAACCTCCCTCCGCTCGTGCTGGGCGATCCGGCTCGTCTGCGCCAGGTCCTCATCAACCTGGTCGGAAACGCGGTCAAGTTCACCGCGGACGGAGAGGTCGCCATCCATGCCAACTACTCGCAGGAGCCGGCGACGACGGTAGGGACGGGCGGAGCGCACGCATTGCTCGGCATCGAAGTTCACGACACCGGCGTCGGGATCCCGCCGGAAAAGCTCGCCGCGATCTTCGACAACTTCACCCAGGCGGACGCCACGGTCAGCCGCCGCTTCGGCGGCACGGGATTGGGGCTCGCCATCACGCGGCGCATCGCTCAGGCGCTGGGCGGCGACGTGCGGGTCGAGAGTGAATTGGGCCGGGGCAGCACCTTCACCATCGATATCATGGACGGCGCGACGGACCTTCTCGCG
>JAGQHR010001243.1 GCA_020431745.1 Candidatus Eiseniibacteriota bacterium | reverse complement strand
CAGGATCCGGCGGCTCTGTGGGGTGAGCGCCTCCTTGCCGCGCCGGCAGACCTCGAGCGCGGCGACGCGCAGCGCGGCGGGGATCGGAGCGCCGCGCTCCGCCTCCCAGGCCGCGAGGATCACCTCGTCGAAGTCGTCGCCGCCGAGCCGGCCGATCCCCTCGGAGGCGAGCAGCTCGAAGCGCCGCCCGTCGAGGCTCACCGCGGAGGTGTCGAAGGTCCCGCCGCCGAGGTCGTAGACTACCACGTAGCGCTTCGGGCTCCGCGGGCTCAACGCGCTCCGGAAGGCGAACTCCACCGCCGCGGCGCTCGGCTCGTTGATCATCCCGACCACGTCGAAGCCCGCGCCACGCGCGGCCTCGAGCGTGAGGAAGCGCTGCCGGCTGCTCGCGTTGGCGGGGACCGCGATCATCGCTTCGAGCGGCTCCCCCGAGGCGAGCGCGAGGTGATCGCTCCCCTCGAGCCGGACGCGCAGATCCGCGAGGAACGCCGTCGCCAGCTCGA
>JAGQHR010001242.1 GCA_020431745.1 Candidatus Eiseniibacteriota bacterium | reverse complement strand
ACCCACGGCAGCGGCAGTGAGGCGTTTGCTCGTTATACAAGTTTGTTGACAAGATGACAGGGTGACAAGATGAATTCTTTTTCATCTTGTCACCCTGTCATCTTGTCAACTATTGACGTTCAGGCTGCCGCTACACTACGCTTACTTCGCGGCAGCGTAATTCTTCGCCACTTGACCCCAGTTGACCACGTTCCAGAAGGCGCTAATATAATCCGGGCGGCGGTTCTGATAATGCAGATAGTAGGCGTGCTCCCACACATCCAGGCCCAGGATCGGCGTATCACCCTGCATGTAGGGGCTGTCCTGATTGGCGGTGCTGTAGACATCCAGGCTGCCATCACCCTTGACAACCAGCCAGGACCAACCGCTGCCGAAGCGGGTTGCGCCGGCCTGGGCGAACTTGGTCTTGAATTCGTCAAAGCTGCCAAACTTGCTATTGATCGCCGCGGCCAGATCACCACTCGGCGCGCCGCCGCCATTGGGGCTCATAATCGTCCAGAAGA
>JAGQHR010001241.1 GCA_020431745.1 Candidatus Eiseniibacteriota bacterium | reverse complement strand
CACGCGCACAGACAGAGCGACAACATCGCCAATGCGCGGCTGCTCGCCGAGGCTCGTGCGGCCACGACCCTGAACGGCGGCCACTTCGCAGAGATCCTCGCCGTGCGCACCTTCGCATCCGGCGTGCCCTACCTCGTCCTCGAGTACCTCGAAGGCGAGCCCCTCGACGAGCTCCTCGCACGTCGTGGCCACCTCTCGGTCGACGAAGCGATGTGGCTCTTCGTGGAGACGGCGCGCGCGCTCGAGGCCGCGCACCGGCATGGCATCGTCCATCGCGACATCAAGCCGTCCAACATCTTCCTCTCGATCGATCCGGCGACGGGCGCGACGGTGCTCAAGCTCCTCGACCTCGGCATCGCGAAGCTCGACCCGCTTCGAGCGCTCGGCGGCGTGTCGCTCACGGGAGCGACCGAGGCCCTCGGAACACCTCGATACATGTCGCCGGAGCAGCTCACCGATTCGCGGAGCGTGGAAGCGTCGTCGGACGTCTGGTCGCTCGGCGTGG
>JAGQHR010001240.1 GCA_020431745.1 Candidatus Eiseniibacteriota bacterium | reverse complement strand
TGTGCTACGTGACCGAGGACACGACCCGCGCGCAGCCCGATACGCTCGAGCGCCTGTACACCACGGCGATCGAGGCCGGCGCGAAGCGCATCGTGATCGCGGACACCGTCGGGCACGCGACGCCGATCGGCGTGCGCGCGCTGCTCAAGCACATCATGCGCGTGGTGAAGAAGAGCGGCGCCGACGTGAAGATCGACTGGCACGGTCACTCCGATCGCGGACTCGCGCTCCCGAACTGCATGATGGCCCTCGCGACCGGCGCCGATCGCATCCACGCGACCGCGCTGGGAGTGGGCGAACGCTGCGGCAACGCCCAGATGGACCTGCTGCTCGTGAACCTGCGCCTCGAGGGGTTGATCGACCGCGATCTCTCACGGCTCGGCGACTACGTGCGCAAGGTCTCCGAGGCGACGCGCGTGCCGATTCCGTTCAGCTATCCGGTGTTCGGCGAGGACGCGTTCCGCACCTCGACGGGCGTGCACGCCGCCGCAATCCTGAAGGCGCGACG
>JAGQHR010001239.1 GCA_020431745.1 Candidatus Eiseniibacteriota bacterium | reverse complement strand
CCCGGCTGCGCGCCCAGTATGGCTCGGTTCCGTCTTCAAAAATGACATAGACCAACGAGAAGCCAAAGAACGACGTTGCCCTGACGGCTTTGACTTTGGGCGCGGAAAGCAGTTGAGTCACAATCGGATAGGTGACCTGGTCTTCGACAATGTCGGGGCTGCGCGCCGACCATTTTGAATAGACGATCACCTGCACATCGGAAAGATCGGGAATGGCATCCAATGGCGTGTTCTTGATTGCCCAGATTCCGCTTGCCACAATTGCGACTATGAGCATGACAATGACAAGTCGGTTACGAGCGCTGTATTCGACGATTCGGGCGATCACGGAGAAAGTCCCTCGCGAAGTAAGGTGACGTTAGTGCGCATGGCCAATCATTTCTTTGTCACCTTTTGCTCCAGAACCCATGTCCATTCCGCCCATTCCGGGCATCGCGCCTCCACCTCCTGCACGCAGGCGGCTTTCCGAATCGAGCAGGAAATTCGCCGAAGTGACAACTTTATCGCC
>JAGQHR010001238.1 GCA_020431745.1 Candidatus Eiseniibacteriota bacterium | reverse complement strand
CTGCTGCCGGCGTCGGACGGGACGGCACCCTTTGCCATCCATACCTTCAATCAAATCACTGGCGGCAAGACCATCGATCCGCGTCAGGCGGCGGTGGCCAATGACCATTTCGTGTTTACCGGCAAGGATGAGGACGACAAGCAGACGTCCATCGGTCGCGCGTTTGCGAAGATGCACGGCATGGAAAAGCCCTACTACGCCACACCGGGCGACGGCATTTTCCATTTCTACTTTCCCGAGCAGGGCCTGGTGATGCCGGGGCAGTTCATTCCCGGTGCCGATTCACACAGCCGCGCGTATGGCGCGTATGGGGCCGTCGGAATCGGTGTCGGGTCGACAACGCTGGGCTTCGGCTGGTCGACCGGCTACATCTACTTCACGCTCGCCAAACAGCGCCGCGTGTCGTTCGTGGGCAAGCTCAGCCCCTGGGTGGGAGGCAAGGACATCGTGCTCGAATTGCTTCGGCGCTGGGGCGCGAAGCAGTCGCAGGGCATGTCGGTGGAGTTTGT
>JAGQHR010001237.1 GCA_020431745.1 Candidatus Eiseniibacteriota bacterium | reverse complement strand
GGCTGCTCCGCCAGCCCGGCGGGCAGGCAGTGCAGCACGCTGAAGCCGTACATGTACCGTTCCACATCGCCCGCCGCCGGATCGAAGGTCTCGGCGACGCGCTCATCCATGACGAGCACCGTGCCCTGCTCGCCCGCCAGGCGGCGCATGGTGCGCAGCGCGCTGACGGGGTCGCTCATATCGTGGATGCACTCGAACGCGGTGACCAGGTCGTAGCGCCCGGCCAGGTGGTCATCGGTGGCGTCGCGCAGGTGCACCTGCACCCGGTCGGCCACGCCGCTGGCCTGGATCAGGCGGCGCGCCTCGCGCACCGAGGCTTCGTCCAGGTCAAAGCCATCCACCAACACGTTCGGGTAGGCGCGCGCCATGCCGATGGCGGACCAGCCCACGCCGCAGCCGATATCCGCAATGTGCGCCGGCTCCCCGGACGAAAGCCGGGCGTGAACCTCCGGGATCTGCGCGAGATACTCCGTGCCGAGATCCTGCAGGAACAGGTTGCGGTTCATGCCCA
>JAGQHR010001236.1 GCA_020431745.1 Candidatus Eiseniibacteriota bacterium | reverse complement strand
TCCTGCCCGGACCTTCCGCGAATTCAGATACCGCACGCAGACGACCTGGAGTCGCTCGCGGCGGGTCGTGGGCAAGGCGGAGTGCCTGGTGGGCAAGGACAACCCACGCTTCGTCGTGACCTCTCTGCCGACCAAGGAGTGGCCCAAGCGAGCTCTATACGAGGAGCTGTACTGCGCCCGCGGTGACATGGAGAACCGCATCAAGGAGCAGCAGCTCGACATGTTTGCCGACCGGACCAGCACGGGGACGATGCGGGGCAACCAGACTCGGCTGTGGCTGTCGACGCTGGCCTACGTCTTGGTCGCCACGCTGCGCCGCGTCGGGCTACGCGAGACGAGGATGGAACGAGCACAGTGCGGCACCATCCGCTGCCGCTTGCTCAAGCTCCCGACGTTGCTCCGCTCGAGCGTGCGACGCATCGTGTTGTCGTTCAGCAGCGTGTTTCCGCTTCAGGAGATCTTCGCGTTGGCTCTCGCTCGGTTGAGAGCGTGGTCGCCTGCGTGAGCCGAGCGA
>JAGQHR010000123.1 GCA_020431745.1 Candidatus Eiseniibacteriota bacterium | reverse complement strand
CCGTACGGCGGACTCGTCTCGCGGATCCGATCCCCGAACGGAGATGCGGATCGGATCCACGAAAGATCAGCGGCAGTCGAAAGCAAGACAGGCACTCCACCGACGGGATCAAACTCGTCGGATGACGTCACCATGGTCGACCCACGGAACCGACCAACCGGAGGCGGCGCGAATACGAGATTGCGGCATCGATTTCGAGCGAGGTACCGAGTTCACCCAAGAGCGAGCCCGCGTTGCAGTTGCTGAGCGACCCGGCTCGTCGATTGTGATATCTGTACGCATCATACTGGAGCATGTTGCTGGATTGCAACGAAAAAATGTTCGGTCGTACAAATGTTCATCAATTGTAGAAGCGACATCGGTCGCAGGCAGAACGACCCCTTCGGGGAGCAGTTCGGGTCTGCGACCCCGGCCGGAACCAACGACAACCGGGGATCTCATTCGGGCTGAGCCAATCCGATCGGACCTGCGCACCGTGGTCGGACCCGCCTGTAGCAAGATCCGGACCCCGCCGTCGCGAAGCATGGGGAGCTCTTGTGCGAAACTGGCATGGCATGGCACGGCACGGCACGGCACGGCACGGCGCGGCATGGCACGGCACGGCACGGCATGGCATGGCGTGGCACGGCAGTCCCACGCGGCCACTCCTGGAATCGGCCGCTTCCTGGCCGCACTTCTGATTCGGGACATCGGAGCTTCTGGCACCGCGATCGAGGTATGACCTCTGATTGGGAAGATTCACCGATACGTCTACGTCGCCCGCGGTCCAAACCTGGGCCGTGTCTCACGCGCACCAGCGCGCGGGCGAGGTTCTCGACGCCGCAGCGCGCAAGCCGGATCCTCAGCGGAGCGGAACGTGTTTTTCGGCCTGGTAGGCGTCCGTCATCTTCTTGACCCGACCCGTCAACAGGAAGATCGCGATCAGGTTCGGAGCGCTCATCAGCCCCAACGCCAGGTCGCCGAAGGCCCACACCGACTCCAACGCCAAAATCGCGCCCAGGAACACGAATCCTGTGTAGAGCCATCGATAGACCGGGACGGCGCCGGCACCGAAGAGGTACTCGGTACATCGATCGCCGTAGTACGACCACGAGATAGTCGTGGAGATCGCAAAGAGGAACACGGATAGGGTCACGATCCAGATTCCGAAGCCTCCCAGCTCGCGCTCGAAGGCCCAGGTGGTGAGGGCGGAGGAGTTTTGCAGCACGCCCCCCTCGACTCTCAGGTCGGAGGGAGGATCGACGGGCACGCCGGCGCCGACGGTGATGGGGCCTGTATAAGCCGAGCCGTCCTGGTGCAGAATCCGGGCGTCCAACACGAATCCGTCGTTGGCCGCGAATGCACCTCCGACGGGCCGGCCGTTCTCGACCGAGAGCATCCCATCGAACGGCGCAGCGTTGGCGACGGCGTCGCCCGGGGAGGGAGCGAATGCGACGGACCGGACGGAAAGCTGGCCGAGATCGAGATCGCTGGCCTTGTGCTCGGACCAGACTCCGGTGAGGACGATCACGAGACCGGTGAACGTACAGATGATCAGCGTATCGATGAACGGGCCCAGCATCGCGACGACACCCTCGCGAACGGGCTTGTCGGTCTTGGCCGCCGCGTGGGCGATGGGAGCGCTCCCCTGACCGGCCTCGTTGGAGAACAGCCCGCGCTTGACACCCCAGATCAACGTTGTGGCGAACACTCCGGCGGCGGTTCCGCCGACGCCGGCGGATGGGTTGAACGCCTCACGAAAGATGAGTCCAAACGCCGATGGGATGTCGGCCACGTGCTTGCCGAGGATGATGAGGCCGCCGACGAGGTACACGACGAACATCGCGGGAGCGAGCTTGGACGTCACCGCGCCGATCCGCCGGATTCCTCCGATGATGACGAGCGCTACGACGAGCGCCATGATACCGCCCGACATCCACACGGGCATTCCGAGCGCGGTCGAGGCAGAGAGGCTCACCGTATTCGCCTGGTTCATGTTTCCGCTGCCGAAGCTGCAGATCGCGCCGCAGGCCGCAAAAAGAATGGCCATGGGCTTCCAGGATCGACCGAGTCCGCGCTCGATGTAGTACATGGGGCCGCCGGCCGCTTCGTTGCGACGGTCGAAGACCCGGTATGCCATCGATAGGGTGCACTCGGTGTACTTGAGGGCCATGCCGAAGAACGCGGTGACCCACATCCAAAACAGCGCGCCGGGGCCTCCGTAGTGGATCGCGGTGGCCACGCCGGCGATGTTGCCGATTCCGACGGTTGCCGACAGCGCGGTGGACAGGGCCTGGAAATGGGAGATGTCGCCTTCGTGGGCCGGGTTGTCGTAGCGGCCGCGGACGACGTCGATGGCATGACGGAACGATCGCACCTGGATCAGCGAGAGCCGGAGCGTGACGAAGAGACCGGCGGAGAGCAGCAAAGCGACCAGGATGGGGAACTTCTCGGGCCAGCCCCAGACGAACCGGTTGCCCACGTCGACGATGGTCTCGAAGAATCCCATGCAGGTCTCCCTTCCCTTCAAAGATCACTTCCAGGGCCAGATACGGAGCACGGGTATACTAGCCTCGATCGCGAGTCTTCGCTGGGTCTTTCTCCATCGCCCTCCCCGGAATACACTGGGCCTCGAGGACGCACGAATGGACTCCGCCCGAGATGGTTGTGGGACCTCGCGGGACGGTAGATCGCCATGGAGCGAGTGCGCGATAGGCCTGGACCGACACGGACGTGGGACCGAGATGGCACGACAGACCGACACGGACGTGGGGCCGAGATGGCGCGACGGGCCGACATCGACGTGGGGCCGAGATGACACGACGGACCGACACGGACGCGGGGCTGAGATGACACGCCAGACCGACACGGACGTAGGACCGAGATGACACGACGGACCGACATGGATGTGAGACCGACATGGATGTGAGACCGACATGGATGTGAGACCGACATGGATGTGAGACCGACATGGATGTGAGCCACCTCCCGGATTTCCGATATCCCCTGATGCCCGGCCTGCTCACGTTGGCGGCGCGGTCCTTCAACCTCGGATCCACGCACCATGTGCTGGACCTGCGGACCGGGAACGGGGCCGCGGCACTGCGCCTGGCGCGGGATTTCGGATGTCACGTGACCGCCGTCGACGAGGACGAACCGAGCCTGCGGATCGCACGCGAGGTTGCCGATCACTCAGGACTGGGCGGTCTGGTCAAGTTCAAGGCCATGGATCTGGGCCACTGGACGCTCCCGGCGCGGGAGTTCGATCTCGTCCTCGCGCTGGGTGGAGCCCTGACCGCGACGGATCGGGTCCGCGGCCTCGATCAGATCGCGGTCCATCTGGTGCCGGGGGGAGGGCTGCTCATCGCGGATCTGGTCTATCTGGACGGGCCCGCATCTGCCGCAGCGAAGGATCTGCTCCGGGATCTCTCCGGACTGGAGGGCGAAACCGTCGAAGAACGTGAGCATCGACCGGAGCCGATCGTGCGGGCGATCTTCGAACAGGGACGATTCCATTTCGCCAACGAACCCGAGTATCGCGGGCTCCTCGAGGCGTTCGGATACGAGACGGTCTTCAGCACGCTGATGCCGGAAACCGCGTGGGGCGAGTACTTCGAGCGCATGGCGCGTGCGGCCGGCGCGATGGATTCTCCGCACTGTGACCGGCAGGCGCGGGCCTACATCGCCCAGGAAGCCGGCGCCTTCTACGGATATGGTGGGCGAGGAACGGTGGGGTACTGGTTTGCGGGAGCCCGGCACGTCGGCTTCCACGAGCCGTAGCCGAGGACGCGCGGGAGAACATGGATGAAACCAATCGAGACGATCGCCGTCGTGGGCGCAGGGAACATGGGCTCGGGCATCGCCCAGAAATACGCGATGGAGGGCTTTCCGGTCTTCCTGCTCGACGTGGACCAGGCGGCGATCGATCGCGGTGCCGCGACGATCGAGCGCATGCTCGGGGAGGCCGTCGATCGGAAGATCCTGCCGGCCGAACAAGCCCTGCAAGTCTTCAACCGGATCACGACGACGCTCGACTGGGCGCGTCTGTCGGAGGCTGATCTCGTGATCGAGGCCGTCTTCGAGGATCTGGAGGTCAAGCGCAAGGTCTTCGCCAAGCTCGCGGAGCACACACGGCCCGAATGCATTCTCGCGACCAACACATCCTCGTTCTACGTGCGGCAGGTGGCCGAAGTGACGCCCCATCCGGAACGGGTGCTCGGGCTTCACTACTTCTTCCATCCGGCCAAGAACCGGCTCGTCGAAGTCATCGCAGGTCCGCAGACGCCGGACGAGCAGCTGCAACGGGCGTGGACGCTGCAGGAGCAGATCGGCAAGACACCGATCGCCTCGGCCGACGCTCCGGGGTTCATCGTCAATCGCTTCTTCGTGCCGTTCATCAACGAGGCGGCGCGTCTTCTGGAACAGGGCGTCGCGGATGCGGCGACCATCGAGCAGGCCGCGATCGAGGGATTCCGGATCGGGCTCGGACCGTT
Source organism: Candidatus Eiseniibacteriota bacterium (assembly GCA_020431745.1). Classification (GTDB taxonomy): domain Bacteria; phylum Eisenbacteria; class RBG-16-71-46; order CAIMUX01; family CAIMUX01; genus JAGQHR01. The sequence goes on along the minus strand of JAGQHR010000123.1, from coordinate 3,405 downwards.
CCAACTGATGAACGTGACCGGCATCGCGATCGGATACCACGCGGCCGCCACGTTGGAGCGGGAGCTGGGAGCGTTCTACGCGCCTTCCGGGCTGATCCACGAGTACATGAAGTCCGGCCGGACGTTCAACCGCGACGAGCTCGCGGCGACTCCGGATCGTTCGAAGTTCCAGGAAATCCAGGAGCGCCTTCTCGGAGTGACGTTCCACGTGGCCTGTGAGCTCGTGTCGGAAGGCGTGGGATCGATCGAGGACGTCGACATCGGCGCCCGGGTCGGGCTGCGCTGGGCGCGCGGTCCGTTCGAGCTCATGAACAAGGTCGGGATCGCGGAGGCGGCCCGGATCTCCGGGGCGGTCGAAGCGCGGTACGGTCTCGAAACGCCGCAGCTGCTCCTGGAGCAGAAGGCCGAGGGAACGGCGTTCCCGATCCGGCTGGTCAAGATGAGGGTGGACGACGGCATCGCGACCATCACGTTCAATCGGCCGGATGCGTTGAACGCGCTCAATCCGCAGGTGGCGGATCAATTGGAAGCGCGGCTCGACGCGGCGGCCGGCGACCCCGCGGTGCATGGGATCGTGATCACGGGCACCGGCAAGGCCTTCGTCGCGGGTGCGGACATCCGCTTCTTCCTGGAGAATATGAAGAGCGGACAGCACGCCCGCATCGCCGAGTTCGCGGTGCGTGGGCACGCGCTTCTGAAGAAGATCGAGCAGTGAGACAAACCGGTGGTCGCGAGGCTCAACGGGATGGCGTTGGGGGGTGGACTGGAGCTCGCGCTGTCCTGCGACTCGATCGTGGCTTCCGCGAAGGCGGTGCTCGCGTTTCCGGAGACGGGGATCGGAATCTACCCCGGGCTCGGAGGCACGCAGCGCACGAGTCGTCGGATCGGCAAGGCCCTGACGAAGTGGCTCGTCTACACGGGGCAGTTCCTCGACGCCGTGACCGCCGAGAAGATCGGTTTGATCGACTGGGCCGGACCCTACGCGGGTCTCGATCGGGCCGTCCTGCAGGCCATCGATCAAGGCAAGCGCGCGCTCGAGCGTCGGGGGCCGGCGCGGAGCCGTCAGGCCGTATTGGGCGCGATCGGATCGGATCCGATGATGGCGGGGCTGGTCGGGCTTTTCGAGCGCGTCTCGATCGCCGCGGTGATGGCGGAGGCCGGCACCGTAGGTTCGGTGGGACCGGGCGCCACGGGACCGAGCGCGACCGGAGCAGGTCCGGCGCGGTCGGGCCCGGCCGGAGCAGGCCCGGCGCGATCGGGCCCGGCCGGAGCAGGGCCCGTGCGGCCTGGCACTCCGGCGACCGGCTCGGCAAACGGTGGAACGAGCTCGGGACGAGGCGCGAATGGAGGACCGGCGGGCAAGGAGGCCGCTGCGGTGGCCGCGGCAGAGAAGATCCTCGGGAAGATCCGGACCAAGGCTCCGATCGCGCTGCGCCTTTCCGAGGAGCTGATCGAGAAGGGCGGGGATGCCGCGCTCGACGACGGACTCGCGATGGAGATGGCGCACATGGAGGAGATCTTCCGGTCGGAAGATGCGATCGAGGGGCTCTCCAGCGTCGGTCGGAAGCAGCCCGCATTCCGCGGCCGATGAGGCCGTGTTAGCCGATCTCGCCGTGTCGGCTGAACGGATCGTCTCTGTCGTCTGCCTCACTCTGCCCCCGGGGCGGCATCCTCGAGAAGGCGCCGCTTCTCCGCGGTCGCCCCGTTTGCGGCTCATCCCGGGATGTCGGTCTTCGCAACCAGCAGGTGCGGAATGACCGGACTTACTGCGGCGAGGGATCCTCTCGCTGCGTTTTTTCGCTGCGCCTAGGGAGCGGGCAACGCCCGCCCGGTCGAGCCCAGCGAGAGGATGACCGACCCCAGGGCCAGCACCGTCATGATCCATGACGTCGGGCCAAAGCCCAGGTCAGGGATCAGCACGACGGCCGCGGCGATGGATCCGATGCACCCGCCGCACAGATCCGCGGCGTAGAGGGGGGCAATCACCCTCGTCGGATCCTCCGTCTGCGTCCGGGTCGCCTGCGCGAAGATCGCCGAGACCAGGGCTCCGGTGAGAAAGAGTCCGATCCCGGTCGCGACGAGCCCGTGAGTCGCGGGAAGCGCTGCAGAGACCCCGACCAGCGCGGCCAGAATCGCGAGCCCTCCAGTCAGGAGGCTGATGGTGCGGGGGCCTGAGCGGCGGTGTGAAGCCTCCGATCCGGACGCCGTCAGTCGATCGACTCCTCCTGCGCCTGCGGCGAGTCCGATCATCGTCAGGGTCAGGAGCGTGCCGATGTCCCGGAAGAGGATGCCCCGGTGCACCTGGTATCGAAGGATCAGAACCGATTCGAGCACCATCGCGATCGTGGCCGCGCTTCCGACCAGCACGATCCGGCGGGCCAGGCCACGTCGACGGAACACGACCGATCCCGCGAACGCGAGCATCAGGGCGAGGACCGCGAGAAAAGCGCGCCAAGCGCGATTGGACCTGACCCGCCGCCCGCCCTGGTCGCCTGCGGCGATGCGGTCCTGAGTCAGGCCGGACAACGCCGGGCTCGCGGTTCCCAGCGACGGAAAGAACTGCGAGAGCCAGAGGATCTGGGAGAGCTGGTACCCGATGGGACGACCGTCGGTGTGGACGATCGCCGGGAGCTCCGCGATGCGCCGGGCGATTTGTGGCCCGCGATCGTTCGTGTACAGGTACCGGAGAAACGGCGCGGTGACCAACGGCGATTCGATTCCCCGGCACTCCAGTCGTTCGATCGAGACCGCGGGATCACGCCGCAGCGGTGCGTTCGATGCCAGAAAGACGCTCTCAGAGGCCGGAAGCACGAGGACATCGGGGAAGGCCGACTCCAGGGCGTGGAACACGCTGGCCGCCCGCATCGCCTGCACCTGATTCCAGAGGTTCTCGGACGATCGCATCCGGAATCCCAGGGCCCCGCCGGGCGCGAGGTGCGCCGCGCACTGTCGGAAGAACTCGCGCGAGTAGTATCGGCCCGCCTGACCAGAGCTCGGCTCCGGCATCCCGAGCAGGATGACATCGTATCGCCCTGCGCGGTCCAGAAACCGGCGGGGATCGGCAATCACGATCTGAACGGTCCCGGAGCGCAGACTCGCCTGATCGTCATCGGGGAGCCGGGGAATCACGAGCTCCAGCAAGCGTCGATCGACATCGACGTAAGTCACTTCCTCGGGATGGTGCTTCAGTGCCTCCCGAACCAACCCGGCCGCGCCCCCGCCCAGGACGAGGATCCGTCGCGGGGCGTCGACCTGGAGGGCGGTCGTGTGCACGAGTCCGGCGGCCTCGTGTCCCTCCGTTTCGTAGGCCAGCGCATTGTCGGTGTACACGGTGACTTGATCCGCCATCGAGGTGACGGCGACGCGGCAGTAGGGTGTGTCCGCGACGGCGACGAGACCGGGATG
>JAGQHR010001235.1 GCA_020431745.1 Candidatus Eiseniibacteriota bacterium | reverse complement strand
TACAAGGTGTCGTCCGACGCCGCGACGCTGATCGTGCGTCCGCGCGGCTGGCACATGGAAGAGCGCCATGTGCGCATCAATGGCGAGGCGATGTCGGCCTCGCTGTTCGATTTCGGCCTCTATCTCTACCACAATCACGATGCGCTCCGGACGATCGGAACGGGTCCTTATTTCTACCTGCCGAAAATGGAATCGGCCCGCGAGGCGCGGCTGTGGGCGCTGGTCTTCCAGCATGCCGAGGAAATGCTCGGCCTCGACCGCGGCACGATCCGGGCGACGGTGCTGATCGAGACGCTGCCCGCCGTGTTCGAGCTCGACGAAATCCTCTACGAGCTGCGCGACTACTGCGTCGGCCTGAATTGCGGCCGCTGGGACTATATCTTCAGCTATATCAAGCGCCTGCAGAAGCAGCCCGACCGCATCCTGCCGGACCGGTCGCAGGTGTCGATGACCGTGCCGTTCATGCGCAATTATTCCCGCAGGGTGATCGCGGTGTGTCACCGCCGCGGTGCGCA
>JAGQHR010001234.1 GCA_020431745.1 Candidatus Eiseniibacteriota bacterium | reverse complement strand
ACGGACGCATGTTCTTCACGGACAGCCTGGTCGCGATGGGCGCCAAGATCATCCTCTGCGACCCCCACCGCGTCGTGGTGAACGGCCCCGGACAGCTCGTCGGCTCCACGCTGGAGTCGCCTGACGTGCGCGCCGGTATGGCGCTGCTGATCGCGGCCCTCGCTGCGCGCGGCGAGAGCACGATCTACAACATCCGGCACATCGATCGCGGCTACGAGCGGATCGAGGACAAGCTCCAGAAGCTCGGCGCCCGCATCGAGCGTCGCGCCGCCTGACAGATCAGAGCCGCCGGCCCGTCTTCTGGAACGGGTCGAAGTAGCAGTCGTAGCAGTCGAAGCCGTCCGGCGTCAGGTGCCGGAGCGCGAGGTTGCTCACGCCATCCCAGAAGTCGTCGTTGATGTACGTCCCGGTGATGGTCTCCTCGAACCAGACGGTCCCGCACACGCTCGACTGGTACCTCTGGTCCATCGTCAGGTTGAAGGTGTCGCCGGTGATGGTGCCTCGGTACACGTCGGG
>JAGQHR010001233.1 GCA_020431745.1 Candidatus Eiseniibacteriota bacterium | reverse complement strand
CTCTGGACCGCAACCAGGAGGTGAACCTTGAGCAAGAAGACACTCGCCATCCTGCTGTCCCTCGGGCTCTCGACCGCCGCGCTTGCCGGCAGCGAACGATGGGACGGCTACACGGGAAACCCCAACAACCATCCACCGGCGGATCGTTCCGAGCTGCTCTTCCGCGGCGACCTGACGCCGGAGCTCGGGCTGGGCTGCTCGAATGCCTCGGGAACCTCGGGAGGACCGAACGACGTCGCGGTCGGGGTCACCTCGACGATGACGCCACCGATCGCGATCACCTCGCACTACTACAACATCTTCACGCAGGTATCGCCGAACATCAGCCAACTCGACTTCGTGCTCTGGCAGGGCGGCGCCGCCCCAGGTGCCGAGATCGGACGGGTCTCGATCGCTCCCGAGTGGGGTGCCGGTGATCACACGGTCGCGATCGCGGGGCTCGAGGTTTCCTCTTCCCAGGTCTACTTCGGGCAGAACCATAACCAGGCCGACGTCGGGATGCGGTGGGGCGCGGAC
>JAGQHR010001232.1 GCA_020431745.1 Candidatus Eiseniibacteriota bacterium | reverse complement strand
CGAGCTGATCGCGGCGCTCGATGCGGTTCCCGACGCGATCCGTCGCACGCTCGCGCGCACCGAGGGCGTCGTCGCCGACGTCGTGCGGGAGATCTACCGCGCGGGCAACATGCTCTACCTCGGACGCGGTCCGGACGCGGCGACGGCGCTCGAAGGCGCACTCAAGATGAAGGAGATCTCCTACATCCACGCCGAGGGCTATCCCGCGGGCGAGATGAAGCACGGCCCGATCGCGCTCGTCTCGTTCGACATGCCCACGGTTGCCATCGCGACGGCGGGTCCCTGGCGCGATCGGATGCTCGGCAACGTGCGCGAGGTGAAGGCCCGCGACGGCTTGGTGGTGTTGTTGGCCGCCGAGGGCGATGTCGACGCGCCGAAGGTCGCAGACTTCGTACTGCCCGTGCCGAGCCTGCCGCCGCTGCTGGCGCCCATCGTGAACGTGGTTCCGCTGCAGGTGCTTGCCTACGAAACGGCGAAGCGCCGTGGCTGCGATATCGACCAGCCTCGGAACCTGGCC
>JAGQHR010001231.1 GCA_020431745.1 Candidatus Eiseniibacteriota bacterium | reverse complement strand
CGACGACGTCGAAGGAGCCGCCCCGCAGCACCCGATTCGACAACCGGGCGCCGCCGTCGGGGCCGCGCGGGTCGGTGAGAGCCTTCTCGTCGTAGGGCTGATCGAACCGGTCGTGGCACCACTCCAAGACGTTCCCCGTGAGGTCGTGGAAGCCCCACGGGTTCGCCAGCCGCGTCGCGACGTCATGCACGCTCTGCTCCCAGGCGAACTCGCCGAGCCTGTCGTCGCTCCACCCGAAGAACCACGGCGTCGCCGTCCCCGCGCGGCAGGCGTACTCCCACTCGGCTTCCGTGGGGAGGCGGTACCCGCTTCGCTCCGGAATGAGCCGGACCACGTCGCTCGCGGAAATCTCGTAGGCCTCCTCGAGCCCGAGCGATGACGACAGGCGGTTGCAGAAGGCGACGGCCTGGAGCCAGCTCACGGAGTTCGCGGGCCACGCATCATCCGCCTTGTCGGCGGCCCACTCGGCCGGCGCTTCGGACGCCATGGTGCGACGCCACTGGTCGCGCGTGATCTCG
>JAGQHR010001230.1 GCA_020431745.1 Candidatus Eiseniibacteriota bacterium | reverse complement strand
CTCGTAGATCTCCCGGAAGAGCGGAATCGACTTCTTCCCCATCCTGACCCAGAGATGCGCGAATCGAGGTTCCTTCCGTCCCGCGTAGGCGAGACCGACGAGCGCGCGAACGTCGTGGTTCCCAGCCAGAATCTCGACCTTGGCGCCCTTGCTCCGCAGCGCTCCGAGAGCCCGCAGGAGACGTAGGTTCTCCGGCCCCTTGTCGAAGCAGTCCCCACCGATGATGAAGACGCCCTCTCGACCGAGCGCCGTCAGCTCGAAGTCGTGGTCGCCTGGCCCCGTCAGTTCGACGCCGCCGGTCGCGACGAGGGAGCGTAGGAATCCCTCCGTATCAGCGTGGACGTCGCAGACGAAGAAGAGGGTCTCTCCACTCCAGACCCAGGGTCGCCCGACCGCGTATCGCTGAACCTCCTCCAGAGAGATGTCATACGTGTCGCCAGCGAGCAGCGCGATCTCGGTACGAGAGAACTTCGGCCAGTCCTCGGCTACCGTAGGCAGTGTTCCATCCATACATACCA
>JAGQHR010001229.1 GCA_020431745.1 Candidatus Eiseniibacteriota bacterium | reverse complement strand
AGAAGCTCTCCAAGGGGCGCCCCTGGGCCGCTTCGTCGAAGCCCAGACCCGCGAGGATCGTCGCCGCGCGGGCGGGCGCGGCGGCGGCGTCGATCTCCGCGAGCCGCCCGTGAATCTCGGCGATCCGGTGGGGGTCGGTCGCGTGATCGGCCTCGGCGAGGAGCTCCGTGCGCTCGGTGTCCGCGGCGAGGACGAATTCGATCGGCGTCGTCTCACCTCCGGGCGCCTCCTGGGAGACCGTGCCCACCCGCGCGCCGCGCCGAAGGCGGATCTCCCCTCCGTCGGGCGGCTGCTCCCGGAGGATCATTCGCAGGAGCGTGGACTTCCCGGCGCCGTTGGGTCCCACGAGGCCCACCTTGTGGCCGGCGTGAATGCGCACGCTCGCCTCGTCGAACAGCGTTCGGTCGCCGATGTGGTAGCGGAGTTTGTCGATGGTCAGCATGGAACCGGTATCTCTACCACGGAAGTGGGGTGGGGTGGAATGGGGGGCGTGTGTTGTAGTGGGAAAGGCTCGGGACG
>JAGQHR010001228.1 GCA_020431745.1 Candidatus Eiseniibacteriota bacterium | reverse complement strand
CCCTACGCGGCCAGGACGCACCCATCGGCTACACGAGCGGCAACAACAAGCCGGTCGATTCCGTCTCGGCCTTCAATGTCCATAGCCTGGTGATCGAAGTGCCGATCAGCCATGTCACCAAGGATAATCTTGGCCCGACGGCCACCGACGAGCCGGTGATCGGCACCTGGGCCGGCACCCGCCGCCCGACGACGACCGTGTTGGCCGCCGATGGTGAGGCCACTGAGCAAGTGACCTACAAACAAGTCTCGCGCCTGGGCATGCCGCTGGTTAACGAAGTTGTGATCCCCATGGGGCTCAAGGACACCTTCAACGCCATCCCGCCCAGCACCGACCTGGATGTCTACGGCCTCTTGCAGCAGAGTGTGGAAGACCCCGAATTGGCGACGCTGCTTTGTGCGCTCTATGGCGTGCCCGTGCCCAATCCCGATCCGGGCAAGGCCTGCCATACGCAATTTACAGCCGGCACGCCCGCCAGTGGACGCGCCGACATCTTCAGCATCTTCATCACCGGCATCAAG
>JAGQHR010001227.1 GCA_020431745.1 Candidatus Eiseniibacteriota bacterium | reverse complement strand
CTGATTGTGCAGAATCCGCCAGGGATCAAACGCGGGCATCTTCGACCCCAGGCGAATGATCTGGACGTGCGGAATCCGGCGCAACTGGCTCAATATCTCCCGCAGTTTTCGCGGGCTCATCAGCAGTGGATCGCCGCCGGTCAGCAGCACGTTGGAAATCTCGGGATGCCGTGCGATGTATTGCAATCCCGCGGAAACGTCGTTGGTCACCTCGTCGTTGCCATCCATGAACAGACGCTTGCGAAAGCAGTAGCGGCAATAGGCGCCGCAAACTTCGTTGCACAGCAGCAATGCCGTGTCGGAATACTTGTGTTGCACGCCGCGGGCGACGGTCACCGCTTGCTCATTGCTGGCGTCCAATTCTCCCCAGGGCGACAACTCCTCCACGCGCGGGATCACCAGCTGCCGAATCGGGTCCGCGGGATCGTCCCAGTCGATTAGCTCGAGATAGTAGTCGTTAGCGCGGAAGGCAAATTGCTGCTGGACCGGTGCTAAAGCCGCTTTTTCCGCTGGGCTGAGCTGA
>JAGQHR010001226.1 GCA_020431745.1 Candidatus Eiseniibacteriota bacterium | reverse complement strand
AGTCTGGTTGCGAACCTGCTCCTGCTGAGCCTCTTCGCCGTGCAGCACACCGTCATGGCGAGCCCCGGCTTCAAGCACTGGTTCACGAAGATCGTGCCGGTGCAGGTCGAGCGCAGCACGTTCGTGCTCGCTTCCAGCCTGCTGCTGATCCTGATGTACTGGCAGTGGCGCCCGATGACGGGCGTGGTCTGGACCGTCGAACACCCTGCCGCGCGCGCGGTGCTGCTGGGTCTGTTCGGACTCGGCTGGCTGACGGTGCTCTTGTCGACGTTCCTGATCGACCACTTCGATCTCTTCGGGCTGCGGCAGGTCTGGTTGCACTACCGCGGCGCGGAATACACGCACCACAAGTTCCAGACGCGCGCGCTGTACCAGTACGTGCGGCATCCGATCATGCTGGGCTTCGTGGTCGCGTTCTGGGCGACACCGGAGATGACGGTGGGGCACCTGCTCTTCGCCGTCATGACCACAGGCTACATCATCGTGGGGATCCAGTTCGAAGAGCGCGATCTGGTGAACTTCCTG
>JAGQHR010000122.1 GCA_020431745.1 Candidatus Eiseniibacteriota bacterium | reverse complement strand
TGTCCGGGGCTCAAGATCATCGCGACGAGCCGCGTCGTGTTGCGGATATCGGGCGAGCATGCATTCGCCGTTCCACCGTTGGCCCTCGTCTCTGCCGGAGACGTCGAGGGTCCCGGCGATCTGGAGCACGCGCCTGCCACCGCGCTGTTCCTCGATCGCGCGCGTGCGGCGGATCCGTTGTTCCAGTGCGACGCCGCCAACGCTCACGAGATCGCCGCCATCTGCGAACGACTGGACGGGATTCCGCTGGCGATCGAGCTGGCCGCCGCGCGCATCCGGAGCTTTCCGCCGAAGGAGCTGCGGGCGCGTCTGGATCGTCGACTCGATCTCCTGCGGGGCGGGGGCCGGGACCGTCCCAGCCGTCATCAGACCTTGCGCCAAGCCATCGGCTGGAGCTACGCGCTGCTCGATCCGTCGCGGCAGCGCGTGTTCCAGTGGCTCTCGATGTTCCCGGGCGGCGTGACGTTGGACACTGCGGAGAAGTTGTCTCTTCCGGAGCTGCCCGATTCCACGCCGGTCGACGTCGTCGAAGCCATCGAGGACCTGTTCGATCACAGCCTGCTGCGACGCGATCCGTCGCAGGCCCGCTTCTCCATGCTGGAAACGATTCGCGAGTTCGCGCTCGATCGATTGACCGAAGGGGGCGAGCTCGCGCGGGCACGAGCCGACCAGACGCGCCTGGCCATCGACCTGTCGGAGCAGGCGGACCAGGCCCTGACCGGTCCGCGGCAGAAAGAGTGGCTCGATCGTTGCGATGCCGAGCTGGACAATCTGCGCTACGCGCTGGATCGCGCCGTCCAGAACGACGATCCGGAGCCGGGTCTACGGATCGCGGGGGCGATCTGGCGGTTCTGGCTGGCCCGTGGACATCTACGGGAAGGTCGGCAGCGTCTCGAAAAGCTGTTGGAGCTGGAAGGATCGCACCGCGTCGATCCGCGCGTCCGTGCCCGCGCTCTCCACGGCCTCGCGACGCTGTGTCACAACCAGGGCCGCAATCTGCTCGCGCGGAAGATCCTCGAAGGGGTCCTCGAAATCTGGAGAGACCTCGGCGACCAACGCGGCATCGCGGACACGTTGAACAATCTCGGCTGGACCGCTTGCGAGCTGACCGATCTGGAACCGGCGCAACGGCTCTCGGAAGAAGCGCTCGCCCTCGGCCGGCAGCTCGGGGAGGACCGGACCGTCGCGGTCGCTCTCAATAACTTGGGATGGGTCGCGAACTACCAGTCCGATCACACGACCGCGATCGCGCGGCAGGAAGAAAACCTCCTCCTGCGCAAGAGGCTGGGCGATCAACGGGGTATCGCGTTCGCACTTTCGAACCTCGCCTGGGCTTACGAGAACCGCGGCGAATGGGAGACCGCGATGCGGCTCGCCTCCGAAGCGGTGGAGATGCTGGGCGTGCTGGAGGACGACCTGCTCCAGGCGCTGGCCAAATCCGTGGTGGGCTCGATCGAGCACCAACGGGGCAATCTCGCAGCCGCGCGCGAGGCCCTGCAGGCATCGTGCGAACAGTGGGAGCGTGTGGGGAACCCGTCTGGTTGCGGTTGGGCGGAAACCAAGCTGGCCCGCCTCCTACTGGACATGGACGAAGTCGACGAAGCAGAAGCCGTCCTGGCGAAGGCGGACGCGTCGTGGCAGATCGTCCGGGAGCAGGCGGGCAAGGGTCGTTGGCACCTGGCCACTGCAATCCTGCGCATGGTGCGACAGCGGCCGGACGAAGCAGCGGACGAGGCACGGCGAAGCCTGGAGATCCGATTCGGAATCAACGACCGTCAGGGGTTGGCAGAGAGCGCGGAATGCTTGGCCTGGATCGCTGTCGGACGCGGGACCGGGGATCCCGGCTGGCTGTTCGCTGCCGCCGCTGCGATCCGTACGGCGTTCGCGCTCCCGGCTGGATGGTCGGCGGAGCGGATCCGGAAGCGCGTGCTCGACGGGTTGCAGGAGTCGGGAACGGATCTTCCGATGGTACCGATCGAAACGGTCACTCCGGACGCACTTCGCGAGGCGGCGCGCATCGTATAGTCCCGGCGATCGGCGCGGAGGCTCCGTCGCGTCCCGAAGATTCTCCGGACGTGCCCACGGCAGAGACTCACCCGATCCGAAGTTGGACTTTGCGCCGGCAATCAGCTCAGAAGACGATCGATCATCGCGCGGCTTCCTTGGAGAGCGACGCGCTGCATGTAGAGGCCGAGACCCCGCAGCATCCCCATCTCCTCGCCGCCGCCGGCACGACCGGGACCACCGTGCTTCGATTGGGGAAGAGCGAGCCCCGATCCCATCGCCTGCTCGGCCATCTTCGCCGATCCCAGATAGAGCCGCCCGTTCCAGGCTGCGGCGTGCGGCAGAAGCTCGGCCAACCACGCTTCGTCGTCGCTGTAGATCGAGCTGACGAGGCTTCCGCCGCCCCGCGCGACCAGCTCCGCAGCCCGGGTCGCACCACCGTCATAGGGCAGGATCGTCGCCGCCGGACCGAAGACCTCGTGCGTGTGGACGATCTCGGCGCGATCGGGGTCGCCGGCGAAGAGCAGCGTCGGCCCCACGAAGTAGCCCTTGCCCGCAGCGGCGCCGACACCGTCGATGCGCGTCCCGTTCCCCGAAACGAGCTCGGCACCGGACGACGTGAGCTTCGCGATCCCCGCGACGAAGTCTTCCAACTGCGCTGCTGTGGCCAGCGGTCCCATCGTGACGGAATCGTCCAGAGGATTCCCGGTCACGGTTTCCGAGAGCCGCGCCGCCAGTTCGTCCCGGACCAAAGACGCCTGCGCCTCAGGTACGAAGATCCGGCGCACTGCGGTGCACTTCTGTCCCGTCTTCTGGGTAATCTCACGCGCGACGTCGCGCAGGAAGAGGTTCCAGGTCTCCGATCCTTCCTCGACGTCGGGAGCAAGTACGGCGGCGTTGAGGCTGTCCGCCTCGATCTTCACGCGCGCGCTCGTAGCGAGGAGGTTCTCGCGACGGCGCAGGCTCAGTCCGGTGGACGCGGACCGCGTGAACGCCAGGACGTCCTGGGCCCCGAGGTGATCGAGTCCGTCGCCGAGCGATCCGGCCACGAAGCTGAACGCGCCCTCGGGGATTCCGGCCGACTCGACGAGGCGGCGGACGCACCGCTCGGTCACGAGCGCACTGCTCGTCGCGGGCTTGGTCAGCACGGGGACTCCGGCCAGGAATGCGCACGCGGTCTTCTCGGCGAAGCCCCACGCGGGAAAGTTGAACGCATTGATGAGCACGGCGACGCCGCGCAACGGAACCCAGGCGTGCTGCCCCCAGAATCGGGCGGAGCGACCGAGCTGCGTTCCCTCGCCGTCGATCAGGAGCTTGCGATCGCCCAGCTCCTTCGCCTGGTATGCGTAGTAGGCCAGCACGCCGCTTGCCCCGTCGATGTCGAACTTCGCGTCCTTGCGGGTGACGCCGGTGTTGCGGATGGAGACGTCGAGCAGATCCTCGCGGGCGTCGGTGATCGCCTTGGACATTCGCATGAGCAGCTCGCCCCGCTGGGCGAAGGTCATCGCCCGCAGGTTGGCGCCGCCGACGGTGCGCGCGTGATCGAGCGCCTTCGCGAAGTCGATCCCCTGCGACGAGACCTGGGCAATCGCCTCTTCCGTGCACGGGTCCTGCAACGTCGCGTGCCCGGAAGAAGCCCGGTGCCAGGCCCCGTTCACAAAGCTTTCCAAGGTCTCCATCGATCGCTCCCTTCCGCCTCGTCCGAACGGCCGTTCCACTCCGGCGGCAAGACTACCGCGGCAGTTCGTTTCCGACAATCTCGCCGCGAACCCGGGGGAGCATCTCCGGATGCTCCGACTGGAGCCACGCGATCAGCTTCTCCCGCACGGTACAACGCAGATTCCAGGCCTTGGACGCGTCGCTCGCGCTCATCAACGCCCGTACTTGCATCGTTCGCGCCGAGGTGTCCGTCACCTGCACTCCCCACGTCTTGCCGTCCCAGTCGTCGTTTTCGTCCAGGATCTCCTTGAGCTTCGTACGCACCTCGTCGACCGGAAGCCGGTAATCCACTTCCAGGAAGACGGTGCCCAGCAGGTCGGCCGTGACCCGGGTCCAGTTCTGGAACGGCTTGTCGATGAAGTAGGTGATCGGTACGACCAGGCGGCGCAGGTCCCAGATCCGCACCACGACGTAGGTCAGCGTGATCTCCTCGATCCGTCCCCACTCCCCTTCCACGATGACGACGTCGTCGATCCGGATGGGCTGGGTAAAGGCCATCTGGATCCCTGCGAAGAGAGTGGCCAGGCTGCGCTGTGCGGAGAATCCGAGAATGATTCCGGCGATTCCCGCGGAGGCCAGAAGGCTCACGCCGACCTGACGCACCCGATCGAAGGTCATGAGGATGCACGCACCGGTGATCACCATGACGATGAACACCGCGATCTTGACCAGAACGTCGATCTGCGTGAGGACGCGGCGCGCGTGGAGATTGTCGGCGGTGCGGGTATCGTATCGCTGCTCGACGAGCGCGCGCAGTCCGCGGACGGCGCCGACCAGGAGCCAGGCGACCGCTACGATCAAGCCGATGCTGAAGACGTGACGGACGAACTCGTCCACGGCATCCGGGACCCGCATCGCGGGCGCGATCAGCATCGCGCCCAGGAGCGGGAGCAGCAGGCGCGAAGGTCCCCGCAACGCACTCAACAGGAGATCGTCCCAGTCGGGGCCGGTGCTGCGGGCGATTCGGCTCGCGATCCGCATCAGGATCACCTGGACGATCCATCCGCCCAGGAGACCGAGGGCGATCCATCCGATCGCCAATAGCCAATCGCCCCCCTGATCCAACCACTCTTTCACGGGACCTCCTTTCCCTCGGAATCACCGGCATAGACTCGCACGATCCGTGTCTCCCAGTCGAAAGGGAGTGATCGTGTCGGTCGAGGTGGTTGCTCCGGATCACGGAATTCGGCCGCGCGGTCCAACGTTTGCCGGAGGTTCTGGTGGGCGGTCGGGTTTTGGGGAACTCCTGCTCGCGGAGACAGCGCCTTTCCTCGTCCCCAGGAGAGAGTTCCGAGATGGGCTGCGGTTCAATGTCTGCCGGTCGATGGGTCCGTCGTACCGCCGGTCGCCGGGGAGCTCGGCGGATGGTCCAGCAAATCGAGCTGGCGGCGAATGTCGGCGCGCCCCGGCGCCAGGCGCGCCGCCTCCGCGAACGCCGCGCGGGCCGCGGCCGCGTCTCCCGAACCCGCGAGCGCACGCCCGAGCAACACGAATGCGTCGACGTTCCGCGGATTCAGCCGCGTCGCCGCACGCAGCGGTTCGACGGCCTCTCGTGGACGATCCAATGCCACGAGCGCCGAACCGAGATTGACCTGGGCCGACGCATTGCCGGGTTCGAGACGGATCGAACGCCGCAACGGATCCAGCGCATCCTCGAGCCGCCCCAGTGCGATCAACGTTCCGCCGAGGTTCGAGAGGGTCGTGGCGCGACCCGGATCGAGGCGAGCGGCCCGCGCGAACGATCGCGCAGCCTGCTCCATGCGGCCCTTCTCGTAGTACAGACTTCCCATCATGCCCCAGGTCGCCGCGTCGGTGGAGTCCAGCCGGGCCGCGTTCTCCAGAGCCGACAGTGCGTCGTCGGTGTGGTCCGACTTCATCTCCGCCACTCCGAGTCCGCGATAAAACGCCGCGAAGTCCGGCTTGGCGCGGATCGCCTCCTGGAAAAGAGGGATCGCACGATCGGGATGCCCTTCTTCCAGCAGCACGTCCGCGACCGCGTGGTACGTCACGGCTCGTTGCTCCCGCGCGGGCGGGTACGGCTGATTCACCCAGATCGCCGCCGCGACGGCCGCCGCGAGCCCCAGCCACCATCCCCTCGAATTCGCCGTGGCCGACGCCGTCCCGGTCCGCCGTCCTCGGACCACGTTCATCGCGTCGAACGTGCCGACGAGGCCGGCTCCCGCAAAGAGGACGAGGATCGGCACGATCGGCTCGCGGTACCGCGCGAAGATGAAGAACGCGATGACCGACGCTGCCATGGCCAGCGAGGACGCGTGCAGGATCCAGAGACGTCGCCATGCACCCAGCGTCAGAACGGTGCCCAGCACCGCCAACGGCACGAGCACTCCGAAATGTACGAAGCGCAGGACGCGCAGCACGTGCGAGAAATCCCGGTAGGCTTCGATGCTCTCGGTGTCGGCGATCTCGGTCCGGTTCCAGAAGAGGGCGATCTTGCGTCCCATCAGCCGCAGCCAGGCCCCCGGCTGCGATCGGATGAAGTCGAACGATTGCCGCAGCCAGAACCGCGACACCTCTGACGGCGTCAGGGATCGGCCCGATTCCTGCTCGGCGATGTCGGTGGCGTCCTCCCGCTCGTAGCGCGCATCCCCTCGTCCCTGCTTGAGCGGGACGTACCGGCCGTCCGTGTGCGGGTTGTTTCCCAGATAGAAGTTGCTCCCCAACTGGGATGTCGTGAGAGCCAGCTCTCCCCCCACGACTTTGTTTCGAACCGCCACCGGCGCCAGCACACACGCGGAGCCGACCAGGAAGAGCAGCACCCATCGCCAGCGACGGTGCGAGGGGGCCCGGAATTGAATCGCGATCCAGAGGACGATCACGGGCGCGAGAACGAGCGCGTTTTCCCGGCTCAGAGACAGCAGGCCCAGGACGACGCCGGCCACGACCGCCCAACGATCGCGCGGTTCGTCCAGAAAGCGCGCCAGGACCGGCAGCAGCAGCGCGAGCAGCGAAACGTCGAGGACCGTCTTCTGGACCAACAGATCGAAGTGGATCGCCGGCGGATAGAGCGCGAGCAGAATCGCCGCGACGAGCCCGGTCCTCGCGTCGAAGAACTTCCGTCCTGCGTCCCACACACAGACGCATGCGGCGGTACCGATGACGGCCTGCACGACTTGGACGGTCGGGATCGCGTGTCCGCAGACCTTATAGAGCACCGCCAGGAAATAGGGATAGAGCGGCGCTTGGTAGAAGACCCCCGTGCCGAGCCAGCTCCCTCCGGCGATCTGTTGCGCGAGCAGGTCGTACTGCCGTCCGTCCCCGACCAGGACGTTGGCGAAGGGACTCGCCTGGGTCTCCGCGAAATGAACGAGCCGCAGGACGAGCGCCAGCGCCGCAACGGCGAGCACGGGGACCATGGAATCGCGGCGCGCTCTCCCTCCTCTATCGACGGCCGGCTCCCGGCGATGTTTCCCGCGTGCGCTGCCCACGTTGTTCCCGCCAATCTCCGTATCTCTTGAGCGAGTCGACTCGACCCAAACGCCCGGATCCGTCGGCGCGTAGCCGCGGCGCCGGTTTGCTGCCATCGGCCGCCATGCCCGCACTTCGAACGAGGTCGATCATCGGAGTCGCCGAGCCCGAGAACAAGCACGAGTTCAAGCGGGAGAAGATGCGGTGGGGCGCGCGGTGTGGATCGGATCGCGAGGATCTGACAGTTGAAGAACGAAGAGCCGCACGGAGTCGAGGTGCGTGGATCCGTCGCCCACGGAATGGCCGGATTCGTTCGGAGAGCCCGGATCGCTAGTGGAGCGGTTCGTCGTCCGGTGCCGACGTGACGGCGGCAGACTCCGGATCGTCGATCGCGATCGACCCATCTTCGTTCTTGTGAACTCGGGTGATGCCGGGATGATACCGCTCCAACCGCTTGATCGCCGAACGTTCCTGCCGCACGCGCTGGGGACCGGTCTCGCCGGCACGCGCGATGCGCCCCAGCTGGACCGCCTCTTCGAGAATGCTCGTCACTTCCTTCAACGCGCACGGCTTGACCAGAAAGTGATGCACGTGACCCTCGTTGATCGCCCGGATCGCGGTTGCCATGTCGGCACGGCCGGTGAACAGGATGGTGATGACGCAGGGATACAGCTCTGACACGTGGGAGAGGAAGTCGATTCCCGAGGACTCCGGCATCCGCTCGTCGGACACGACG
>JAGQHR010001225.1 GCA_020431745.1 Candidatus Eiseniibacteriota bacterium | reverse complement strand
CTTCGCGAAGAAGCGAAGTCCAGCGGGGGAGGTGCGGCGTGAAGTTCGATCCGATTCTGACGAAGTACCGTCACGAGAAGGACTGTCACACTCTCGACTTCTATCGAGGCCACGGCGGATACGAGCAAGCCAAGAAGGCGATTCAGGAGTGGAAGCCCGACGATCTCATCGAGGAGGTCAAGAAGTCGAATCTCCGAGGCCGTGGCGGTGCGGGGTTCCCCACCGGTGTGAAGTGGGGCTTCGTCCCGAAACAAACCGACAAGCCGAAGTACCTCGCCGTCAATGCCGATGAGTCGGAGCCCGGGACCTTCAAGGACCGGGTGATCATCGAGACCAACCCTCACCTGCTCCTGGAGGGGATCACGATCGCCTCCTGGGCAGTCGGCATTCACAACGCCTACATCTACATCCGCGGGGAGTTGGTGTTCGGGTATCGCCAACTGGTCCAGGCGGTCAAGGAAGCCTATGCAGCAGGACTGCTGGGCAAGGGTCTCTTCGGCTCGGGCTTCGACCTCGACGTCACCGTCC
>JAGQHR010001224.1 GCA_020431745.1 Candidatus Eiseniibacteriota bacterium | reverse complement strand
GAACCGTGGCAGTCGATACAGATGGCGCTCGGCAGGAGCCCCTTCTCGACGAGGCCGCGGCCGTGAACGCTCGTCGCGTAGTTCGTCCCCGCGTTCATCTGCTCGTGGTCGCTCACCTCCGTCGCCTTGCCGCCGTCCTTGTGGCACTCGCCGCAGAGCGTCGGCACCTGGGCGCGGAAGGTCGGGGACGCGTCGTTGCTGTGGGCGAGGACGTTGTGATCCCCGTGACAGTCCGTACAGTACGGCGCCTGCGTGATCCCCTCGAGATGGGCACGACCGTGGCCGCTCGCGAAGTACTCGTCGGAGATCTTGGCGTGGCACGCCGCGCAGTCGACCTTGTTCGCCGGCTCACAGGGGCGGGCGAGCTGTGGATCGATGTCGCTGTGACACTTCACGCACGGAATGTTCGTGTGGGTCGACCGGTCGAGTGTGTTGTGGTCGACCGCTGCGAGTGCGACCGAGTCGCCGTCCGCAACCTGGTAGACGACCTGGTCGTGGCACTTCATGCACGCCATGTCGGAGATGGTGA
>JAGQHR010001223.1 GCA_020431745.1 Candidatus Eiseniibacteriota bacterium | reverse complement strand
CGATCGTGTAGCTCATGCTCTGGAAGGTGTAGAAGGAGATGCCCACCGGCAGCGCCAGGTGCAGATCGGTCCAGGAGAGCGAGAGCCCCAGCGTCGACGCGAACGCGGCGAGCGAGCCGGCGTACACTCTTTCAGACGTGTGCTTCTTCGATCCGCCGTATGACCCCAGGCATCAACCCTGCCCGACCGCTGGTCGTCATGCCAACCTACAACGAAGTCGACAATATTCGCGAGATGCTCCCGCAGATCATGACCCACCGTCAGTTCGAGGTCCTCGTTGTTGACGACAACTCGCAGGATGACACGCGCAACGCTGTTCGAGAGGCGATGCAAGCGTATCCAGGCCGCATTCATATGCTCGAACGCGACGACAAACTCGGCCTCGGCACCGCCTATATCGCGGGTTTCCGCTGGGCACTCCAGCGCGATTACACGCACATCTTCGAGATGGACGCCGACTTCTCGCACCACCCCGCAACGTTGCCACGAATGCTGCAGGCCAGTCGCCACGCCGATCTCGTCCTGGGCTCG
>JAGQHR010001222.1 GCA_020431745.1 Candidatus Eiseniibacteriota bacterium | reverse complement strand
AAGGGGGATGCGCCGTTCCTGGCCGTTGAGGCATAGCCACTGCCGAAGCCGTCGCCAAAGCCCAAGCAGTTCCCGACTCCGAAGCCGTAGCCGTAGCCGTAGCCGTCGCCGTAGCCGTCGCCGTAGCCGTAGCCGTAGCCGTCGCCGTAGCCGTAGCCGTCGCCGTAGCCGTAGCCGTAGCCGTAGCCGTAGCCGTCGCCGTCGCCGTAGCCGTAGCCGTAGCCGTAGCCGTAGCCGTAGCCGTAGCCGTTATTCGCCGCCTTCTGAATCCAATCTTCAGAAGGGAAGTCAGCTGGATCGCAAGTGATCCGCATTCCGTTGCGTTCGATGAAGTCTTTGACTCCATCGATGCACGCGCCTATATCCAGCACGTCACTGACCGTGACGCGGGCGTCCATTACGCCGCCTCCCACTTCTCTGCGGCTTCCGGCGTCACTTCAAAAACGGCGCTGACCTTGCGCAGCTCGATGTCAGCTCGCGCGCTGATCTTGCTGCTTCTGGTCGGGCCAGTTTCGGCAAGCTCCATAACGCCTCGA
>JAGQHR010001221.1 GCA_020431745.1 Candidatus Eiseniibacteriota bacterium | reverse complement strand
CGCCGCGGTAGTCCTTCCATTCCTCGCTCGAAAGTTCGCAGACGTAGGCGCTGCCCTTGCGGATCATTCCGCAGGCCACCTCGTACATGCGCTCAAAGTAGTCGGCGGCAAAATAGAAGTTGTCGCCCCAGTCAAACCCGAGCCACTTGACGTCGGCGCGGATGGCATCGACGTATTCCATGGATTCCTTAGCCGGGTTCGTATCGTCCATGCGCAGGTGGCAGCGTCCACCAAATTCGGCCGCCATGCCGAAATCGAGGCAGATCGCCTTCGCGTGACCGATGTGCAGGTAGCCGTTCGGTTCCGGGGGGAAGCGGGTGACGACGTCGCCGCCGTACGTTCCGTCGGCAATGTCTTTCACAATGATGTCGCGGATGAAGTGCGACGGTTTCTCTGTCGGTTCGTTTTCGTTCATGGCTGGGCTATTGAACAGAAGGAACGAGAGGAAGCGAAGTAGATTTTTTGGATTTCGACGTGAATTTTGGCATGCGGGCCGGAGGGCGGCGACACCGGACGCGGCCTACCGATCAAGGGTTT
>JAGQHR010001220.1 GCA_020431745.1 Candidatus Eiseniibacteriota bacterium | reverse complement strand
AGAGTCCAACGTCCTCCACGGTGTGGTGGTGCTCTACTCCTCCCTGCCCGGCGGCACGGCGGTTCCCTACGACGAGGGTGACACCGGCACCCACGAGGTCGGCCACTACCTGGGCCTCGACCACACCTTCGCCAACGGCTGCAGTGCCCCCGGCGACGGCGTCGCCGACACCCCCTACGAGGCCAGCCCCGCCTTCGGCTGCCCGGTCGGACGGGATACCTGCTCCCAGGCCGGCCTGGACCCGATCTTCAACTTCATGGACTACACGGACGACGCCTGCATGGACGAGTTCACCCCGAATCAGGCGACCCTGATGCAGAACTCCGTCGCCGTCTACAAGCCCAGCCTGTAGGCCCGACCCACCGTCGTCAGAGAAAGGAGGAGGCGCTCCGGCGCCTCCTTTTTTCATGCCTGCTCCAGATTCCCGCGCCACAACCGTTCACCTGGTAAATGACTCGCCGTTTGGATAGACTCCTCAGGCCGCAGAGTTCCTTCCGCGGCCTCGATCCCATTCATACCCGGTGTCCGCACGAATCTCGAAAATA
>JAGQHR010001219.1 GCA_020431745.1 Candidatus Eiseniibacteriota bacterium | reverse complement strand
GAGGAGGTGATGGAGATCAGGTAGAGCACTCCGATCCGCTTGTGATCGAGGGTGGTGAGCCAGGACATCAGGCCCTTGGGCTCCTTGAGATAGCTCAGCGTGGTCGCTTCGCCGTGCGCACTGCTCATGACTGCCTCGCTTCTGGCCCGCCGGACGGGCCGCTGATTCCCGGTCGCTACTCGCCTTGCGCGGGGCTATCCGGGCTCCCGCCGTCCGGGGTCTGCCCGTCCGGGTTCTGACTGTCCGGGGTCTGCTCGCCCGCCGGTTGACCGCCCTGGTTTTCGCCCAGGCTTCGGATGTATGCGATGAGAGCGTTGATCTCCGGATCCCGCAGCCGTCCCTGGAAGGTCGGCATCACGCCCTCGAATCCCTTTACGATCTGTGACTGCGGCTCCAGCACCGACTGGCGCACATAGTTCTCGTCCGCCACCCGGGAGCTGCCGTCCTGGAAGGTCCGCGTCTTGCCCCAGAGCCCGAGGAAGCTGGGCCCGACTCGCGCGCTTCCGTCCACCGAGTGACACTGGACACAGCCGCGCTGGTTGTAGAGCTTTTCCCC
>JAGQHR010001218.1 GCA_020431745.1 Candidatus Eiseniibacteriota bacterium | reverse complement strand
TAGTCTTCCTTGCGCAGACCGTGGTGCTTCATCTTCGTGTAGAGGCTGCGCGGATCGATGCCCGCGCGCTCCGCGGTCTCGCTGATCCGTCCGTTCGTCAGCCGCAGCAGGCCGTCGAGGTAGGCGCGTTCGTGGGCGGTGTTCCAGGCGAGCCGCGACTCCGCGAGCGGGCGGCGCAGCCAGGCGTCGTCGAGCTGCTTGACCGACTCGTCGAACTGTCGGGTGACGCCGGCCGGCGGGGCCGGCTGCGCCGCCGCGGCGATCGCCTCCGGCAGGTCGTCGGGCAGCACGTCCTCGCCCTCGCAGAGCAGCACCGCGCGTTCGATGACGTTGATCAGCTCGCGGACGTTCCCGGGCCAGGAATAGCCTGCAAGCGCGGCCATCGCACGCTCCGTCACCTCGAGGTCGTGGCGGCCCAGCTGCGCCCGAAAGCGCGCGAGGTACGTTTCGACCAACAGCGGCACGTCCTCGTGGCGCTCGCGGAGTGGCGGCAGGGTCAACGTCACGACACTGAGGCGGTAGTACAGGTCGCGGCGGAACTCGCGAGCATGCATCG
>JAGQHR010001217.1 GCA_020431745.1 Candidatus Eiseniibacteriota bacterium | reverse complement strand
TGGCGGGAGCGTGCCTCGTGGTCGGCAGCCCCGGCGAAGGCGAGTTCGGCGCATCGGCCGGTGCCGTGTACTCCACCGATCTGACCGGAGGCTGTGCTCCCCCGGCTCCTGCCGAGCCGGCGTTCGTTCGCGGCGACTGCAATGCGGATGGCGGCGTGAACATCGCCGACCCGGTCCGGCTGCTCGATCACCTCTTCGCTGGCGCGGGCATCGACTGCGACGACGCCTGCGACAGCAACGACGACGGAACGCTGAACATCGCCGACGTGATCTTCACACTCGGTTACGTCGTCAGCTCGGGACCGATGCCTCCGGCGCCCTTCCCGACATGCGGCGTGGATCCGACCGTCGACGCCCTCGACTGTCTCTCTTTCCCGCCCTGTCCGTGAGGTTGGATTCTCCACCGGGGTAGCGACGAGCATCGTCGCTGCCCCGCTTCGAGTTCACCATCCCTGCTCGGAGGTCGACCGAATGCGGCGCAACGCGTCGGAGCGGTCGACGAACTTCTGGAGGAACCCGCAACGGACATGGATCCGCATCGCAGCGGGACACTCTC
>JAGQHR010001216.1 GCA_020431745.1 Candidatus Eiseniibacteriota bacterium | reverse complement strand
TTGCCCGAGCCCAGTAAGTTAGCCTGGATGTTGACGAAGCTGCCGTTGTCGTTGCGGTAGATCTGCGAAACGTAGCCGCTACCCCCATCCGGAAAGCCGGTCAGCACCAGGTCGAGATCGCCGTCGTTGTCATAATCGCCCCAGGCCAGGGAGCCGTTGGAAAGCTGGGAGAGCGCCGCATTGATATCGACCAGGCTGCCGTTGGCGTTGCGGTAGATCCGGCTGTAGCGCACCTGGCTGCTATCCCAGCCGCTCAGGGCGAGGTCGAGATCGCCGTCGTTGTCATAGTCGCCCCAGGCGCTGCCCCCGGCGCTCACCTGGGCCAGCGGGGCAGCGAGATGGGTAAAAGCGGGCAGCGGGGTGACGAAGCTGTCCTCCACCGCAAAGACCGATCCGGCGAAGTTATGATCCAGCGCCTGCACGCTCCAGTAGTAGCGGGTGTCCGGCTGCAGTTGGCGCAGCCGCCAGGTGGTGTCGCTGGCCGCGCCCATCTGCGCGATGTGCCGGGTGCCGTCGGGCGCCGCCATGGCGCTCATCACCTCGGCGCCGCCGGGGG
>JAGQHR010000121.1 GCA_020431745.1 Candidatus Eiseniibacteriota bacterium | reverse complement strand
GGGGTCCTGCGAGAGGGTCGCACGGACGAGGGACCTTAGGAGTGGTGATTCGCCCGTGCGATCCAGCCATTCCAGAAACGCGGGATGGAGCCGTCCCGTGGTAGATCGAACCTCGGGCTGACGCGGAGAGGAGCGGGCGACGCAGCCCTCGGGTGCCCGACCGAGAGCCAGCGGCCAGATCGCACCGATCGCTTCGATCTTGGGCGCTGCCCGCAAGGCCCATCCGTCCTCCTCGTCTCCCACGTTGGTGAAGAGCACGAAGCCCGCGGACGCATCCGGACGGACAGGCACCGCCGCCCGCCGGTAGGGCACGGCTGCGCGCACGTACGCGATCATCTCCGGCGAGAGACCGGCTCGCGTTCGCGACTCCACGTCGAACCGTCGGGCCTTGGCCCGGGCGGCCGACAGCGGGAACGGGATCGTCTCTTCGTAGAGGGCGATGTCCCCTTTTCCTTCAGCATCGAGACGGCGAAACCAGACCGCGGCGAGTCGGACGTGGCCGATCTCGTCGCGATGGACCCGCTCGATCGCGCGGGCCGATCGTTCGTCCCCCGCGCGCCGGAAGGCATCCCGATAGAGAAGCGCATAGTCGAGATTGGCCTGCTCGAAGGTCAGCCCCATCGCGGCCAGGAACGCCTTCACTCCATGTGGACTCTCGCGCAGCGCCGGGACCTGCTGCCAGAAATAGTCCCCGAGGGGAGTCCGGCCCAGGAACCAGTCCAGCTCGCTCAGGCGATCGAGGTAGAGCCGCAGGTGGGTCTGCTCCTCCTCGAGCACCCGGAGGAATCCCCGGCGGAGGGAACGCGGCAGATCGGGATACGCGAGCAGCGCCCATGCGAAGAGCTCGACCGCCATCAGCTCGTGATTGGCAAAGCGCTCGAGGCAACGGGCCCGGGCGATCCGATCATGCAAGTCGTCCAGGCGAGGAAGACGCTCACCTGCCCCGCTCTTTCCGGTGTCGAGTGCGATCTCCGGATCGCGGGCCGGAGCGTCGAGGACGAGCGGTGGGCCGGGATCGTCGTCGGGAAGCCACCGACCGTCCGGCCCACGCGGAGGAGCCAGCTTCGAAGGCAGGTCACCCCGCTGGAGCACGGCCAGGCAGAACTCGCGCACGGAGACCGGCGGGCGCGGACTCGCACTCGCCAGGTGCTCCCTCGGCGCCCGGACCTCATGGCTCCGCTGTCGTTCCGGTGGGCCGTCCATCCGACGATTGTAGCCGGACAGCCCATCCAGCGCAGGCACGGGAGCCCGATGGTGGCCGACCTGGAGCCGAGCGTGCTACGATCCTCGCTTTATCGAATCTCGAACCGGCAGGGATGGAGAGCGCGTCATGCGGATCTTGAGCGGGGTCAAACCCACCGGCAGGCCCCATCTGGGCAACTACTTCGGGGCCATCCAGCAATTCGTGGATCTGCAGCATCGGGGGGAAGGGTACTTCTTCGTCGCGGACCTGCACGCGTTGGACGAGATCCGGGACCGGGAGAAGCTGCTGGGCCTCTCCAACGGGGTGGCCCTCGACTATCTCGCTTTCGGGCTCGATCCGAAGCGGGCGGTAGTCTTTCGCCAGTCCGACGTGCCCGAGGTCAGCGAGCTGCAGTGGATCCTCGGGACCGTCACGCCCTTCGCCTTGCTTCAGCGTGGGCACGCCTACAAGGACGCCTTGGCCAAGAGCGAGAATGTCGATTTCGGACTCTTCGCCTATCCGGTACTGATGGCGGCGGACATCCTGCTCTATCTCGCCGACGGTGTCCCGGTGGGCAAGGACCAGACCCAGCACATCGAATTCACGCGGGACATCGCGACCAAATTCAATCAGACGTACTGTCCTGACTTCGATCCGCACACAGGACTCGGCGGAGTGCTCAAGCTGCCCGACGGGATCTATCTCGAAAACACCGCGGTCGTGCCGGGAACGGACGGGGAGAAGATGTCCAAGTCGTACGGCAACACCATCGAGCCGTTCGCGGACGACAAGACCCTCAAGAAACAGGTGATGCGGATCGTGACCGACTCGACTCCGCTGGAGGCGCCCAAGAATCCCGACACCTGCAACGTCTACGCTCTGCTCAAGCTGTTCTGCGAGCCGGCCGAGCTGGCCGGAGTCCGCGAGCAGTACCTGGCCGGCGGAGTCGGCTACGGGCACTTCAAGACGCTCCTGCTGGACAAGATCCACGAAAAGTTCGACGGGATGCGCGAGGTGCGGCTACGCCTGGAGAAGGATCCGGCCGCTTTGGAGGACATCCTTGCCGACGGCGCCCGCCGGGCCCGGGAGACAGGCGGCGAGCTACTGGCGGCGGTCAAGCGGGCCTGCGGGGTCTCTCGCTGACCTCGGGCAGTAGGTGCCGCGCTGGCCGATGTGACCACGGTCCGACTCTCCGCGGTGCCAGGAGAGCGGATTGGCTTCGGGGTCAGCCTTCCGTTCCGGTGCGGTCGTCCTGGTAGTGCCGCGCGATGATCGCGCCGAGCTGTTCCGTGTCGAGAGGCTTCACGACATAGTCCCGGACGATGTCATAGGCGAGCGCCCTCTCCTGGTCCAGGGTGTTCCTCGAAGACGTGAACATCACGACGAAAAAGGTGCGCGACCGTAGCCGATCCGCGTGCTCCTGCAGCCTCTCGAGCAGGTCGAATCCCCCCATCCGCGGCATGTTGATGTCCAGGAAGACGAGGGACGCCGGGGGGTGCGGTCCGGCGTCCCTCTCGAACGACTCGGGATCACGGAAGAACTCCCAGGCCGGCTCCCCGTCCGGGAACTCCAGAATGTCCCGTTCCATTCCGGCCGACCGCACGACGCCTTTGAACAGGTAGCGATCGTCTTCGCTGTCGTCGATCAGGATGATCCGGGGATCCATGATTCCTCCTCGGTCGCGGGTCGATGGTGGTGGCTCACGCCGCCCTCCGCCGGGGCACCTTGACGACGAAGCAGGTCCCCTGCGGCGAGCTGGTGAACTCGACGGTCCCGTTGAGCCGATCGACGTGTTTCTTCACGAGAGCGAGGCCGATCCCGCTGCCGGGGGCGTCATGATTGTCGAGCCGCCGGAAAAGCTTGAAGACCTCCCCGGACCTCTGCTCCCGGATGCCGATGCCGTTGTCGGCCACCTCGATGCGGACGAGCGCTCCATCTTCGCGGGCCCGAATGACGATCTCGGGCCGTTCCTTATGCGGGTCCGCGAACTTACAAGCGTTCGCGATCAAGTTGTCGAGGATCTGGAGCATGCGCACGCGCTGCATGTGCAGGGGACCGATCTCATCGACCTCCACCTTCACCTGCGCCTTCCGCTCACTGATCGCCTGCCCGAGCCCGAGCAGGACATCATGCACCACGTCCTTCAGGTGGAACTCTTCCTCCGGATCCTCCAGGTTCTCGGACGAAGCGAGACCGAGCACGCCCTCCACTCGCTCCGCCAGATCTTTGGTGAGCGTTCGGCACCGTTGGAGGATGCTCTGGACGCTCTCTTGATCGCCGTCCTGGAGATCGCTCAGCGCGTAGTGCAGGAGACCCTGGATCGTCGAGAGCGGCGCTTTGAGATCGTGCGACGCGCTGTAGGCGAACTGGGAGAGCTCCTCGTTCAGGCGAATCAGCTCGGTGTTGAAGCGAGTCTGCCGCTCGTTCTGCTTGGCCATCTCCCGCTGGATCCGGCGCGACTCCGTAACGTCGATCACCGTGGCCATGACGACACCGCCCCCGGAGTCCTGAATCGGCGTCAGAGCGATCTCGACGGGAAAGACGCTGCCGTCCTTGCGTTGGGCCAGCAAGCTGCGCCCCCGCCCCATCGAACGCTTGGTCGGTTCAGTGAGAAAGCTGGTGCGATAGACACCATGACGGCGGCGACCGGCCTCGGGCATCAGCATCTCGACCGGCTGACGAATGAGCTCCGATTCCTCGTAGCCGAACATATCCTTCACATGGGCATTGACGAGGACGATTCGCCCCTCCGCGTCGACCATGATCATCGCGCTGGCCGCGGCATCGAGCGCAACCCGGATGCGCTGCTCCTGCTTCTTGCGCTCCGTGATGTCGAGGATGGAGACGAGGACGAAGCTCTGTTCTCCCTCGTTCACCGGGTTGAGCCCGATCTCGACGGGAATGAGCCGACCGTCCCGGTGGCAGGCGTGAAGATCACGACCGGTGCCCATGTGGCGGCTGCTCGGGCACTCGAAAAACGCGTCGCGCAGCTCGGGATGAAAGTTGCGGGCTCCCGCCGGCACCAGCACCTCGACCCGCTTGCCGACCAGTGCGTTGTCGTCGTAGCCGAGGAGCTGATCGAGCGCCCGGTTGGTGAGAGCGATCTTCCCGTCGGGTCCGACGAGAAGGACGGGTCCGGGAGCGGCTTCGAAGGCGATCTGGAATCGCTCGACGATCTTCCCGTCGTAACCCTCGGCCATGGGTCCCTCCGCTGCTGGGTCGGACCTGCAGCCGGACGGCGCCAGGCTCTCTCCCCCGATGACATGGGGGTTATCGTCTATACGAGGCCGTCCCTGAAGGCCTGGGGTTTCGGGAATCGACTACCGCTCTCCCCCGCGCCGCGCCGGCACGCTTCCCGAGCGAGACCTCAGCGTCGAGCGTGATCGACCAGGACCTGGGAGACGCAGCAGGTCAGCTTCTTGCCCATCGCGATATCGAGGAACTCGTTGGGACCGTGTGCGTTGGAGCGAGGCCCCAGCACGCCGGTGATGAGGAACTGAGCCTCGGGAAACTTCTCCCCCAGCATCCCCATGAACGGAATCGTCCCGCCCTCTCCGATGAATGCCACCTCGCGTCCGAACGCGTTTCGGGAGGCAGCGTCTACCGACGCCGCGAGCCAGGGGGCGAGCTGGGGAGCCGACCAGCCCCCCGCAGGGTCTGCCTCGAACGTCACGCGCGCTCCGTACGGCGGATCGGCCAGCAGCACGCGCTCCAATGCCGCCGCCGCAGCCTTGGCGTCCACGTGCGGGGGCAGCCGGAAGGAGAGCTTGGCCGCAGTGCGCGGTCGCAGGACGTTTCCGCCGTCCGCGATCGAGGGAACGCCGTCCATGCCCGTGACCGAGAGCGTCGGGCGCCAGGTCTTGTTGAGCAGGAGCTCGGCGAGATCGGTGCCCATCGGCCGGGCCCCTTCCACGAACGGGAACTCCGCGTAGATGTCCTCGCCGAGAATGGAAGCCGCCTGACGCGCCTGCTCCATCCGCTCCGGTGGGATCTCGCGATGGAGCTCGGGGACCAGGATGCGTCCCGTCTCCTCATCCTCGATCCGCGAGAGCAGCTGACGGAGGATGCGGAAGCTGGAGGGGACGACTCCGCTCGCGCCGCCCGAGTGCACGCCTTCGGTGACGATGTCGACCGTCAGTTTGGCGACGATGTTGCCGCGGAGCGAGGTCGTGCACCAGAGCTGGTCATAGTTGCCGCAGCCGGAATCGAGGCAGACGACGAGGCTGGGCGTACCGATGCGATCCGCGAGATGGTCGATGTAGAACGGCAGGTCGAAGCTGCCGCTTTCCTCGCATCCTTCGATGAGAACGACACAGCGGGCGCGCGGAAGACCCTGTTCGACCAGACTCCGCACCGCAGTCAGACTGGCAAAGGTCGCGTAGCCGTCATCGGCGCCGCCCCGCCCATAGAGCCGGCCGTCTTTCAAGACCGGGGTCCAGGGACCGTAGCCCTCCCACCAGCCGACCATCTCGGGCTGCTTGTCGTAGTGTCCGTAGAGGACGACGACGTCGTCACACTGATGCCCCGGAATCTCCATGAAGAGGAGTGGCGTGCGGCCCGGCAGCCGGACGATCTCGATCTGCAAGCCGGGGATGGTCTGCGCCCGGCACCAGGACTCGATGAGGCGGACGGCCCGCTCCATGTGTCCGTGCTCCTCCCACGCGGGGTCGAAGTGGGGAGACTTGTTCGGAATCTTGATGTACTCGGTGAGCGTCGGAACGATGGACTCATCCCAGGTTCGGCCGACCATCGACTGCAATGCTTGACGATCCATCGTTTCACTCTCCTGCGCGTTCAGCGCTGGTTGCCTCGCCCGATGCGCGGATCGGGAGCTCGGTGAGCCCGAATCCCGCGGGAGCTTCGCTCGACGAGAAGCCCAGGGTAGCGATTCGTGCCGGAGTCTGTCGAGGGAGCGGGCGTCTCAGCGCCAGCGGGGGACGCGGTCGACGATCCCGAACTCTCCCAGCTCGCCGCAGAGAGCTTCCAGCTCCTCGCGACGCGCCCCCTTCCGTTGCAGGTCTTCCAGCGTCTCTTCGAGCGGAACGTCCCGGCGCAGGACGGCCAACGTGCGATAGAGCGCGGCATCCTCGCGCCTCAGATTGAGCGACTCCGCGAGACTGTCCCGGCCCCGCACGTCCATACCCCAGAACGCGGGATCGCGGGGAATCTCCGCGATCGTCCCGAATCGGGAGAGCAGCAACGACGCGGTCTTGGGTCCCCAACGCGGAATGCCCGGGATTCCGTCCGCCGCGTCTCCGACGAGCGCCAGATAATCCGGAATGGAAGCGGGAGGCACGCCGAACTTCTCGCGGACCCCCGCTTCATCGAGCACGATCCGTCGACGACGATCGAGCATGACGACCCGATCGCCGACGCATTGCGCGAGGTCCTTGTCCGGACTGCAGATCACGACCTGCTCGATGTCGGGATGGTCCTCCCACTGCGCCGCCGCGGTCGCGAGGGCGTCATCCGCCTCGAAGTCGATCATCGGCCAAACCACGATCCCGAGAGCATGCGCCGCACGCTCGGCAAGCGGGAACTGCGCGAAGAGGGCGGGCTCGATCCCCTCCCCCGTCTTGTATCCGGCGAAGAGCTGATTGCGGAAGGACTCGATCTGGGTGTCGAAGGCGCAAGCCAGATGCGTGGCGCCCTCGTCGCGGATCAGCCCGAGAAAGCTCCGCAGGATGCCCCGCGTCGCGCCGACTTCCCGGCCCTTCGCGTCCGTGGCCGAGGGCGCGCCGTAGTGCGAGCGGAAGAGCTCGTAGGTTCCGTCGACGACATGGAGCTTCATCACGACTCTCCGTTCGACCCCGCCGCACCCTCGCGCGCGACCGCGAGGCCGACCTCTTGTCCGTGGGCGAGCTCCAGGGTGTGACCGTCAGGGTCACGCAGGAGCGCGAAGTAGCCGACCGGCATCCCGGCGTCGACCGCCTTCGCCAGGAGGCAGCCGTCCCGCTCCGCTTCGGCACACAGCCGGTCGACCTCGCCGCGGCTCCGGCAGCCCACGCCGAGATGACCCGAGGGCAGCAGCGGTGCAATGCGCGTTTCGACCTCCATCAGGACGATCACGAACGGACGCGTGCGGTCGGAAACCCAGAGCACCTCGTGTCCGGTCTCCGCGCTCCGCCGCCGATGCACGACCTGCATGTGCGCGTACTTGGCGTAGAACTCCAGGCTCCGCGCCGCGTCGGTCACCGGAAGGGCAACATGGGTCAAACCGACGTCTACCATGGCCGGACTCGCTGCTCCCGCTACATCTGTTTGTAGCTCGGACCGCTGCCACCCTCTCGCGGAGTCCAGCGCGGTCCCAACACATCCGTGGCCTTGCAATCGACGCAGTTGGGCGCGTTGACGATCAACTTGTCCCCGTCGCGTTCGTAGACGCCGGCGGGGCACATGTGGACGTAGAACTCCGCCACCTCTTTCGAAACGTCCTCTCCGACCAGGAGGTGCGAAGGGATGTCGTCGCGCGTCGCGTTCCCGGCCCGGAACACCGCATCCAGCTTGCGAATGGTGTGTCCGCCTTGGACCGGCTCCGCGGCCGTCCCGACCGTCCGCTCCTCCGCGGCATCCTCCTCGACGTGCGTCGCACCACCGGGAAAGGCACCCTTGGTGAGCGTCATCAATCCGGCCTTCAGCCCACCGAGGTAGAATCCGCTCTTGAAGGCCGGACGCATGTTGCGCGTTTCGAAGAGGTCATCCTTGATGTAGCTGCCCAGGACGGCGCTCGTGTATCCGGCCAGCCC
>JAGQHR010001215.1 GCA_020431745.1 Candidatus Eiseniibacteriota bacterium | reverse complement strand
TGCCAGGAACCAGCCGAAGAACGCCTTCAGGATCACCGGCCACGAACTGCGCCTCGGCCAGGTCTTCATCAACCTGATCGAGAATGCCCGCTCCTTTGTGCCGCCAGAAGACGGGCGCATCACGTTTTCGCTGTGGCGCAAGGGCAACCGCGTCCTGGTATCGGTCGAGGACAACGGCCCGGGCATCCGCGCCGAGAACATCGAAAAGATTTTCGCCCGCTTCTACACCGACCGGCCCTCGTCGGAATCCTTCGGCCAGAACTCGGGCCTGGGTCTTTCCATCAGCCGCCAGATCATCGAGGCGCATGGCGGCACCATCACCGCCGAGAATATCGCCAGTTCCAAGCCCGGCCAGTATGCCGGCGCCCGCTTCATCGTTGTCCTTCCCGCCGAGGGGACCTGGAACCGGTGACAGCCGCCCCGTCCGAGAACATCCACGCCACGGCCCTGGTCTGCGGCGATACCGGCCTTCTACTGCGCGGCCCGTCCGGCTCGGGCAAATCGGCGCTGGCGCTGGGGCTGATCGATCGTCTGCGCCACGCCGGGCAATTCGCCGC
>JAGQHR010001214.1 GCA_020431745.1 Candidatus Eiseniibacteriota bacterium | reverse complement strand
CCTTCACGCAGTAGATGGCCGAGTCGGGCTCCTCTCGCTGCGCCGGAACTTCGGGAAGTCCGCCGCACTCAAGACCGGTTTCGAGCATGCCCAGGGCCGCTACGTCATCACGATGGATGCGGACCTCCAGGACGATCCGGAGGAACTGCCTCTCCTCATCGCGGACCTCGAAGGCGGGCTCGACCTCGTCTCCGGTTGGAAACGAACGCGGCACGACCCGATTTCCAAGACCTGGCCGAGCCGCTTCTTCAACGGGGTCGTCTCGCGGGTCACCGGGATTCCGCTCCACGACTTCAACTGTGGGCTCAAGGCGTACCGCGCCGAGGTCACGCGCTCGGTGGCTCTTTACGGCGAGATGCACCGCTTCCTTCCCGTGCTCGCACACACGCAGGGGTTCCGCGTGGGGGAGCGGGAGGTGAAGCACCATGCTCGCCGCTACGGGCAGTCGAAGTTCGGTCCGGCTCGGTTCGTGAACGGCTTCCTCGGTCTGTTCGAGGTCGTCTTCCTGGCAGGAGGGACCCGCATGCCGCTCCACGTCTTCGGCCGGGTCGGCACCGC
>JAGQHR010001213.1 GCA_020431745.1 Candidatus Eiseniibacteriota bacterium | reverse complement strand
CATCGGACAAGCTGAAGTTCCTTTTTAACCTTTCGTAGGATTCAATTTCGGGGATTTTAAATCTGAACATGTCCCAAAAATGTAAATGGGAATCTATGATCGGCGGCATTTTGCTCTCTCCGGGGTAGCGGCGAATTCGATTATTATAACAAACTCTCCGGAGTGAAATTAAATAGAGAGATCGTCACACATCCGGCCCTGAAGCAGCCGATTAAACAGCCCCAGGAAACGAAACATATAATCACCTTACTGGCTATCGTATTCGGAATCTGTGGAGGGGGAAAAGTGGCGGAGCCGACGGGACTTGAACCCGCGACCTCTGGCTTGACAGGCCAGCGTTCTAACCGAACTGAACTACGGCTCCTAGGGCAAGAATGGTGGGCGGTAAAGGATTCGAACCTATGACATCCTGCTTGTAAGGCAGGCGCTCTCCCGGGCTGAGCTAACCGCCCACTCCTGACAACCTGGCACGAAGGTCCGTCATTGCGTCCCCACGTGAGGGGAAAATATATAACTGATATTAATACATTTGTCCACACTTCGGGGAGTCAAATATTA
>JAGQHR010001212.1 GCA_020431745.1 Candidatus Eiseniibacteriota bacterium | reverse complement strand
CTCCACCAGTACCCAACCGCTGATCTTGTTTTCCCAGGCCACGTCCGGCACGTTCGGCTTGCGGGTATCGAATGGTATGACCTCGATATAGCCCTGGGCATCCTCGCCACCACCGGCGGCCACCGCGATGCCCGCCCTGCCTACCGGGCCGTTCCAGCGATCGCCGGCGGACTGGATCTTGATGTCGCCCACGCCAAGGTCCAGGGCTGCTATTTCCAGCTCCGGGGCCGGCTCGGGGGTAGGTGGCGCCACCTGCAGGGCCTCCATAATGGGTTCCTCCAGCGGCTCCTCCGGTGGCTCCTCCTCGGGTTCGGGTTCTTCCTCCTCCCGCTCCGGTGGCGGCACCTCCACCAGGGTGTGCAGCGGCAACACCACGTCCTGCTGCTGGCGGCTCTCGATCAGGCCCTGCATGAACAGGAAGATCGCCACGGTGATCGCCACAGCACCCAGCAGGGCAAGGAAATAGCGCACGGCCGGCTAACCGCTCACCCGGCCTTCTTGTCGGCGGCTATGGCAATTGCCTCGACACCCGCCAGCCGCACCTGGTCCATGACATCC
>JAGQHR010001211.1 GCA_020431745.1 Candidatus Eiseniibacteriota bacterium | reverse complement strand
CCTCTGTGAGCTCTCCGTCGACGACGCCCACGACGCCATGAAGCGGTCGCTTCTCGCCTTTCTCACCCACCTGGGAATCGGCGAAGCCAAGTACCACGAGACGCTCACTCGCGCCTGGATCATGGCGGTTCGTCACTTCATGGCTCGAACCCCCACCAGCGTCTCCGCCGACGACTTCATCGACCGAAACCCGATCCTCCTCGACTCGAAGATCATGCTCAGCCACTACTCCACCGAGGTCCTCTTTTCGGTCGACGCGCGGGGCCGCTTCGTCGAGCCGGACCTCGAGGCGATTCCCGTGTATGCCTAGGTCGGGCGGGTCGATGCGCGATCCGGCTCGAGCCCGCCGCGATACACTTCCCGGATGAGCTACCGAACCTCGTCCTTACAGATTCCAGGTCTCGTGGTCTCCAGCCTGCTGCTGAGCTTCCTGGTACCGTTTGCGGCCTCGGCGGAAGAGGCCGCCGCCGCCAAGGTCGACCGCCTACCCATCGTCGACCGAGCCATCGAGTTCCATGGTGGCGACGTGTATCGGTCAAGCGAGACGAAGCTCACCATCC
>JAGQHR010001210.1 GCA_020431745.1 Candidatus Eiseniibacteriota bacterium | reverse complement strand
GGTGAGATCGGCGATCGGGCGGATGGTGATGCCCGGCGTCTTGAGATCGACCAGAAGCTGGCTGGTGCCGCCATGGCGGTCGCTCGGGCTGCCGCTGGTGCGGCAGAACAGCAGCATGTAGTGCGCGCGATGGGCGAAGGTGGTCCACAGCTTGGTGCCGTTGATGCGGAATCCGCCATCGACCGGCTCGGCGCGGGTGCGCACGGCGGCGAGGTCGGAACCGGAGTCCGGCTCGCTCATGCCGATGCAGCAGAACAGCTCGCCGGCGGCGATCTTCGGCAGCACGGCCTGGCGCTGCTCCTCGGTGCCGAAGCGCAGCAGCAGCGGCCCGCTCTGCCGATCCGCGATCCAGTGTGCGGCGACCGGCGCGCCGGCGGCCAGCATCTCCTCCAGCACGACATAGCGCTCCAGGCTGGTGCGGGCGTGGCCGCCATACTGCTTGGGCCAGGTCATGCCGATCCAGCCGTGCTGGCCCATCTTGCGCGAGAAATCGGCATCGAAGCCGCTCCACGATGCCGCCCGCACATGCGGCGGAATCGTCTTCAACTCCTCGGCCAGAAATT
>JAGQHR010001209.1 GCA_020431745.1 Candidatus Eiseniibacteriota bacterium | reverse complement strand
GTCCGCCACCACCACGAGTGGTTCGACGGCACCGGCTATCCGGATGGCATCGCAGGCTCGGAGATTCCGCTCGAATCGCGCATCATCGCCGTCGCCGAGACCTTCGACGCGCTGACCTCCGACCACAGCTACCAGCAGCCGGTCTCCAAGGCCGAGGCCATCTCGCGGATCGAGGCGAGCACCGGAGTGCAGTTCGACCCGCAGGTCGTGAACGCTTTCCTGGAAATCCGAGACGAGCTCCCCGCGAGCTGACGGCGGTCGCCGTCGAGGCGACGAGCTCAGCCGAAGCGCGGCGGGCGGCGGGCGCGGAAGGCCTCGTAGGCCTCGCGGAAGTTCGGGTCCTGCATGCAGACCGACTGGATCTCGACCTCGGCCGCGAGCGCCGCGTCGAGGTCCATCGCGGCCTCGCGATAGAGCATCTTCTTGGTGACCTCGAGCGCGAACGAGGGGCCCGCGGCGAGCTTCTCGGCGCGCTCGCGCGCGACTTCGAGGCAGCGCTCTGCCGACACGACGGCCTGGTAGAGGCCGATCCGCTCGGCGGTCGCGGCGTCGACGAAGTCCCCGGT
>JAGQHR010001208.1 GCA_020431745.1 Candidatus Eiseniibacteriota bacterium | reverse complement strand
CGTCGGTGCCCGGGCGTCGTCGTGTTGGCGACCAGCCGCGAGGGCATGGCGATCGACGGGGAGCAACTGATCGCCCTGCCACCGCTGCGGACCGGCGAGCCGGGGGAGGCGATCGAGGAACTCGTGCGCACCGATGCGGTGACGCTGTTCGTCGAACGTGCCCGCCAAGGGCGCGCCGACTTCACGATGACGTCCAACAACGCCGCAGCAGTGGTGGAGATCTGCCAGCGACTCGACGGTGTGCCGCTGGCGATCGAGCTGGCCGCCGCGCGCGTGATCGCCTTGAGCCCAACCGAACTCGCGCAACGGCTGGATCGGCGATTCCAGGTCCTCGCCGGCGGGCGCCGCGGGGCGGTCGATCGACACGCGACACTGCGCGCCGCGATCGACTGGTCCTATGAGTTGCTCAGCCCCGCCGAACAGCGATTGCTGGCACGGATGGCAATCTTCAGCGGGGGCTGCACGCTGAACGCGATCGAGGATGTGTGCAGTGGAGACGGCGTCGAACCCGCAGAGGTGCTCGACGGCGTCACGGGACTGGTGGCGCGTTCGCTGGTGGTCGCCGAG
>JAGQHR010001207.1 GCA_020431745.1 Candidatus Eiseniibacteriota bacterium | reverse complement strand
AGTACAGTAGGCAAAGGTTCGCGTTTCTGGTTCCGTATTCGGGTAGAGCGTGCAGCCGACCGGCCTTCAAAGACGCAAATGCGAAGAGGACCTCTTTCTACGATTAGTCTCGATGTACCCAGTGCAAAGGCGCTGGTCGTTGAGGATAACGCGACAAATCGAAAAGTCGTAAAGGCGTTTTTAGAGAAGTTGGGGGTCTCCGTTGAGACTGCCACTAATGGTCGCGAGGCACTTCAGATCATACAGACGGGGCAGCAGTACGATTTCGTCCTGATGGATTGCCAGATGCCGGTCATGGATGGGCTTGAGGCAACCCGGCGCATTCGAGCGTGGGAGCATGGGGCAATGGATCGTGAGCCCTTGCCAATCATTGCTCTGACAGCGAGTGCATTTGAAAGCGACAAGCAGAAGTGTCTAGCTAGTGGCATGAGTGACTATTTGGCAAAACCAATCGACTACGTAAAACTGCGGGAGCGGCTCGGAAAATGGTGCCCGTCGCTATCTTCGTAGCTGTTGGCTAACACACGAGCTGTGGCCCGAAAAGTGGTCGTTGGCCATTCATGGTATCTGTCCA
>JAGQHR010001206.1 GCA_020431745.1 Candidatus Eiseniibacteriota bacterium | reverse complement strand
GACCCTTCCGCCGTGGCAGGGGCGCAAGTCGCTGGGGCCCTCGCATCCACTCGGGTGGGAGATCGTCGCGCCGTCCGCGTTGCCGGCAGAGCCGACCTCGCAGGTGCCACGGGAGATGACGCGCGACGACATCCGCGCCATGGTCGACGCGTTCGCGCAGTCGACTCGCCGTGCCGCTCGCGCCGGCTTCGACGTGGTCGAGCTGCACGGGGCGCACGGCTATCTGCTGCATCAGTTCCTTTCGCCGATCAGCAATCGACGTACCGACGAGTACGGCGGCTCGCTCGAGAACCGGATGCGCTTCACCCTCGAGGTGTTCGACGCCGCCCGCGCCGAGTTCCCGGCCGACCGACCGCTCGGTATCAGGGTGTCGGCCTCGGACTGGGTCGAGGGTGGATGGACGCCCGACGAGACGGTGGAGCTCGCCCGCGTGTTGGCGGCGCGGGGTTGCGACTTCATCGACGTGTCGAGCGGTGGGCTGTCACCCGACCAGAAGATGACCGTCGGCCCCGGCTATCAGGTGCCGCTGGCGGCGAAGGTGCGCGCCGCCACCGGCATGGTGACGATGGCGGTCGG
>JAGQHR010000120.1 GCA_020431745.1 Candidatus Eiseniibacteriota bacterium | reverse complement strand
GGGCGAGGGAGTCCGCGTCACAGGCGATCACTTCCTCCCCGTGACCGATCCAGAGCGTTCCGCCGGGATCTTCCAGACACGGACCAAGCCAACAGTCTTCCCATCCGGTCTCCCATCCGCCAGGGATCGGTGCATCGCAAAAACGGGGTGCGGTGTCGTCGACGGGAGCGAGGAAGATCCCGTCGTCGGTCGTCATCCACATCGTGCCGTCGGGGCGCGCGCTCGTCCCGTACAGACCGTGGACGCCGGGGCGGGCGAATCGGGTCGAGTCGATGCCGCTCCGGCTGGACGCCGAGTCCCGCAGGCTCCAGCGCAGGAATCCTGCATCGAGGTCGGCCGCCCACATGCGCCCGGCGGGATCGGGGCGGATCCGTCCGGAGTGGGTTCCGATCGGCACGATCCGTTCGTTCCCGTCGCTGCGTTCCAACCGGACCGAACCGAACCACGTGACGACCCAGACCGCATCCGCCGAGCGGGCGACGTGGTGCGCGTGCGGAGGATCGGGCAGCCCGTCGAGCGCGTTCCACGCAACCGTTTCCGGCTCGGGCAGGCCGAGAAGACCGCGAAGGCCCGCGATCCAAAGCGTTCCTTCTCGATCGACCAACAGCGCCCGACCGGGTGGGATTCCTTCCCGCGGCGTGATCGTGCGCGTCGTGCCGTCGGGGGTGATCGCGTAGAGCTGGCGTCCCTGCGTGACCCAGATCGTGCCCTCTCGGACCGCGAGATCGGAGGACCCTTCGGGGAGGGGACGCATCAGGCGGTCGCCTTCGCCATCGAGCCGCCAGATGCCCGTGTTTCGCCCCAGAGCGACCGTCACCCGCTCGTCGAGGGCGTGCACGGCGCCCACGAACGGAATCGCGCCGAGGAAACGCATGGTCCCGTCGCGGTGCGCCGCCCAGAGGGCGTCGGGCGGCGCGACGAAGATGGAGTCGCCTCGCGACGCGTAGAGGTGATAGAGGGGGGAGCCTCCGAACGCATCGGTCGTCGATGCTTCCCACGGCTCCCCGGATGGACGCCGCCACAAGGTGTCGGTGCTCGCGACCCAAAGGGCTCCGTCGAAGGACCAGACCGCATCGATCCAACTTCGGATGGGCGTTCCATGCGGTCCTGACACGGGATCGACGCCCGCTGGACCTACGCTCCAGAGCGGTTCGTCTTCCCCCGCGACGACGACCTCTCCGGACGGTCCCGTGGCGAGTACCTTCACGACATGCCGGATCTGGTCCGGGGCCCACGGGCGCACCTCGGCGCCGTCGAAGCGATAGAGCCCCCCGATCGTGCCGACCCAAAGGAATCCGCGGGAGTCCTGTGCGAGAAGGCTGGTCTCGGCGACGGACAAACCGTTCCGCTCGTCGAGCTGGTGGACGACGCGCTCGGCAGCCGCCAGCGGAGAGGCGAGGAGCCCGGCCGCCACCACCACGCACAGAGAAACGAGGCACCGCGAGAAGACGGGCCGAAGGAACACACGGGGTCGACCGTTCCTGCCGGACAAGGCACGTGCGAGGGACAAGCGCGACTCCTTCCGCGGGAGCGCTCCACCCTCCACCGCTTCCGCGCGCGACAGTCGATGCACCCGAGATTATACTCGATGAACGCGCGCCGACGAGGCTGCGCGAGGTCCAGCCGGAGACGTTCGGCGCCAGATGATCGTCCGAGCTCGAGGAGTGGAAGTTGGAACGACCCGAGCGCAATCACGAGGAGACGAGGGCTCCTTCGCCCGGTCGTTCATCGGGGCACCCTTCCGAAGACGCGCCACACCCGGAGCGCCTGGGTCGCTATCGGATCCAGGGCCAGTTGGGGCGCGGCGGCATGGGGATCGTCCTGCTCGGGATCGATCCGGATCTGGAGCGGGAGGTCGCCATCAAGACCCTGCCGCCTCACCTGATCGAGAGTCCCGAGGCCTTCCAGCGCTTTCAGCGGGAAGCGCGCATGCTCGCGTCGCTCAACCATCCCAACGTCGCGATCATCCACAGTCTCGAGACGATCGACGGAACGCCCTTCCTCACCATGGAGCGGATCCGCGGACGCACGCTCGCCGCCCGTCTCGGCGAAGGCCCGTTTCCCGTGGAGGAGGCTCTCGACGTCTCGGTCAAGATCGCCCGCGCGATCGAGGCCGCCCACAAGCAGGAGGTGGTGCATCGCGACCTCAAGCCGGGCAACGTCATGGTCGACGCCGCCGGGCGGGCCAAGGTGATGGACTTCGGGCTCGCGAAGCTGGCGACGATGCCGATGCGTCGAACGCGCGCGATGGAGCTGCCGGCGCCGGAGCCGGGGTTCGAGCGACCGGCGGCAGGGCCGGAGAGCGAGCCGTCGGCACCGGGTTCGGAGAGAGAGCGCTCCTCCGAGTCCAGCCAGTCGAGCCACGAGGATCTGACCGTGGATCTGAGCTCCGCCGGAGCCTCCTCCGGGGGACGCGCATCCGAGAGCGGATCCGGCTCGGGAACGAGTGGCACGGTCGGCTACATGAGCCCCGAACAGATCCGTGGCGAAGATGTAGGAGCGGCCGCGGACCTCTTCGGGTTCGGCTGCATCCTCTTCGAGATCGTCTCCGGTGTCCGCGCATTTCCGGGAAGCTCGATCACGGATCGCGTGCGTGCGACCCTGACGGCAACTCCGGCTTTCGAGAGATTGCCGGCCGAGCTTTCCGATCCGGTCCGGCGCGTGATCACCCGCTGCCTCAGCAAGAATCCTGCGGAGCGGCCGGACAGCATGCAGTCCGTGCGACGGATCCTCGAGGAGGACCTCGAGCGTTTCCGTTTCCAACGCCGTGCGCAGAGTGCCCGCGAGCTCACGGCAACCAGTCCGACGGAGATTCCCAACAATCTCCCGAACGCGCTCTCGTCCTTCATCGGGCGTGTCGAAGAGCGTCAGGCCGTCGTCCGGCAGCTCGCCGACAGCTCTCTCGTTTCGCTGACCGGAGCCGGAGGGGCGGGCAAGACGCGGCTGGCCATCGAAGTGGCGCGCGCTGTGCTCGAGGACGGAGGCATCCAGGGGGTGTGGTTGGTGGAGCTGGCGCCGCTGACGGACCCCGAGCTG
This sequence comes from Candidatus Eiseniibacteriota bacterium, assembly GCA_020431745.1. Taxonomy (GTDB): domain Bacteria; phylum Eisenbacteria; class RBG-16-71-46; order CAIMUX01; family CAIMUX01; genus JAGQHR01. Next base: position 4,893 of record JAGQHR010000120.1, on the reverse strand, counting down.
CTCGACAAGACGATCCTCACCGCGATGGGACTGACGGAGCAGGCCGATCATTCATCCATCGAGACGATCGTCTCCTGGCTGGGTGAGAGGCGCGTGCTGCTCGTGCTCGACAACTGCGAGCATCTCCTCGACGCGGCCGCTCGCTTCGTGAAGACGATGCTCGCGCGGTGCCGGGGTCTGCGCGTCCTGGTGACGAGCCGGGAGCCGCTGGGACTGGCCCAGGAGACACGGTTCTCCGTGCCCCCACTCTCGATGCGGGAGTTTGTCGGGGACGAGCCCGCCACGTCGCTCCGCGACTCCGAGGCGGTCCGGCTCTTCGTCGAGCGGGCGCGCCAGGTTCGTCCCGACTTTCAGCTGACGGACAGCAACACGGATGCCGTGGTGGGTATTTGCCAGAGGCTCGATGGTCTGCCCCTCGCCCTGGAGCTGGCGGCGTCGCGGGTTCGCGTGCTCGAGCCGGTGGCGTTGCTGGCGCGCTTGGACGATCGCTTTCGCCTGCTCTCGGGGGGGACACGGGAGAAGCTGCCGCACCACCGAACGTTGGCGGCTTCGGTCGAGTGGAGCCACGAGCAGCTCGATGACGACGAGAAGATCCTCTTCCGGCGACTCAGCGTGTTCGCCGGGGGATTCGTCTTCGAAGCGGTCGAGTCGGTGTGCGCAGGTGACGGGCTGGAGACGTGGCAGATCCTCGACCTGTTGACCGCCCTCATCGACAAATCCCTCGTCGAGCTCGATTTCCAGAGACAGGACGCGGCCGACTTCCAGCCTCGCTATCGGATGCTGGAGACGTTTCGAGAGTTCGCGCGGGCTCGGATGGAGGAAGCCGGAGAGGGGCCATCGATCCGGGCTCGCCTGGTGGAGCAGTGTACGCAGCTCGTGCGCGACATCGGACAGCGGCTCAACGGGCCGGAGGCATCCCGGCTGCTGGCGCTCCTCGATACGGAGTTCGCCAACGTTCGGGAAGCAATTCGCGTGACCCTTACGGAGCTCACGGATCCCGAGCCTGCGCTCGTGATCACCGGTTCGCTCGGGCGGTATTGGATGCGTCGGGCGCATTGGTCCGAGGGCCTCTCGTTCCTCTTCCGCGCGCTGTCCCGGCCGGGAGCGGAGGCGCGCACCAACGGAAGGGCGACGGCTCTCAACAGCGCGGGCACCATCGAGTATCAGCGAGGCCGGTTCGCGGCGGCGGTCGAGCATCTGACGGAAGCGGCGGCGATCTATGAAGATCTGGGCGAACGGCTCAACGCCGGTCATGCGCGCATGGGACTGGGCAATACCCTCGCGTTTCTCGGCCAATGGGAAGACGCGCGGCGGGAGCACGAGGCGGCGCTGGCCATCGCCCGGGAGGTCGGACATCAGTGGCTGACGGCCGCGGTGCTCGTGAATCTCTGCAACGTCCACGAAGCCGTCGGCAGCCTCGAGGATGTGGACCGGTGCGCGCGGGAAGCGGCCGATCTCCTGTCGCAACTGGGAGATCGCGCGAATCTCATCGTCGCGCAGCACTATGTCGCGGCCGTGGCGTATCACGAGAATCGGCACCAAGACGCCCTCGAGATCTACGAACGTGGTCGCGACATCGCGGCAGAGCACGGCGACCGCTATCAGGTCGCGTTCCAGCGACTGCACGTCGGACTCTGCCGGAGCAACCTGGGTCAGGACGCCGCGGCGATCGAGGACTTCCGGTCCGCGTTGGAAGTATCGCATGAGTTCGAAGAGCCCAATGTCATGGCCACGACGGTGGAAGGGCTCGGGCATCATTGGTGCGCACGGGACGAGTTCGATCGTGCGACACACGCGTTCGGCCTGGTCTCCCGTGTGCGGGAGGAGCGATCGGCTCCGTTGCGGGATCGGAGCATCGGGATCGTCGAGAGCGCGCTCGCCCGGCTCCGGGAGCGCTTGGGGGAGACCCGGTTCCACGAGCTCTTCGAGGAGGGCCGCGCCCTGTCGGTGGAGTCGTTCCTGGAAACGCTGCCCACTCCCGACGCGTGATGCGAAATACCCCACGCCGGATTGGCAAACCGCGCGGGAGTACGGGGTTTCCACGGAATTGCGCGTCTGTTCCGACCCGTGGACGGGGTAGAACGCGACCACGTCGATCGGGTACATTTTCAGGATCCGCCGAGCAAATCCAGGGCGGTTTCCATGGACCAGTGGCAGCGAAGAGGGAGTCCCACCGTGAAGTACGACTTTCTAGACCGGCTCGGAATCAAGAACGACAACCCCGGTGCCTACTCTGGAGAATGGCTCCCGACTTCCGGCAAGGCTTTGGAAGTACGGACGCCCGTCGATGGCACCGTCATCGCGTCCGTCACGCAGGCCTCCGCGGACGACTATGAAAAGGTCTCCGCCCGCGCCGACGCGGCCTTCAAGCAGTGGCGCATGATTCCGGCCCCGCGCCGCGGAGAGGTGGTCCGTCAGATCGGCGAGGCGCTCCGCAAGCACAAGGCGGACCTCGGCAAGCTCGTCACGCTCGAAATGGGCAAGATCCTTCCCGAGGGCGAAGGCGAAGTACAGGAGATGATCGACATGGCCGACTTCGCCGTCGGTCAGTCCCGGATGCTCTATGGCCTGACCATGCAGAGCGAGCGGTCGCGCCACCGGATGATGGAGCAATGGCATCCCCTCGGCACGGTCGGGGTGATTTCGGCCTTCAACTTCCCGGTCGCCGTCTGGTCCTGGAACACGTTCCTGGCGCTGGTTTGCGGCGATTCCACGATCTGGAAGCCGGCCAGCAAGACGCCGTTGACCGCGATCGCGTGCATGAACGTCGTGCATGACGTCCTGGTCGCCAACGATTGTCCCAAGGGCATCGTCTCGCTCGTGGTCGGAAGCGGCCGTGAGGTGGGAGAGCGTCTGGTCAACGATCCCCGCGTTCCTCTGGTCAGCGCCACCGGCAGCACGCCGATGGGGAAGAAACTCGCAGAGAAGGTTTCCGGGCGGCTCGGACGTACGATCCTCGAGCTCGGAGGCAACAACGCGATCATCGTCACGCCCTCGGCGGATATGGACATGGCGCTGCGTGCCACTCTCTTCGGCGCCGTGGGCACCGCGGGTCAGCGCTGCACGTCCACGCGGCGCATCCTCGTGCACGAGTCGATCGAAGATGCGTTCGTCGACCGATTGGTCAAGGCCTACGGCCAAGTGCGGATCGGCAACCCGCTCGAGGCGGGGACGTTGATGGGGCCGTTGGTGGAGACCTCCGCCGTCGACGAGATGATGGCGGCCCTGGAGAAGGTCAAGGCCGCGGGCGGCGAGGTGCTGTGCGGCGGCGAGAAATTGTCCGGCTCGGCGTATCCCGGCGGATGCTACGTCACTCCGTGCATCGTGCGTGCCCGCAACGAGTGGGAGATCGTGCAGGAAGAGACGTTCGCGCCGGTGCTCTACATCATCAAGTACAAGACGTTCGACGAGGCCCTCGCCTCCCACAACGGCGTACCCCAAGGATTGTCCTCGGCGATTTTCAGCAACGACATGCGGGAGGTCGAACGCTTCCTCAGTGCCGAAGGCAGCGACTGCGGCATCGCCAACTGCAACATCGGCACCTCGGGCGCGGAAATCGGTGGTGCCTTCGGCGGTGAGAAGGACACCGGCGGCGGTCGTGAGTCCGGCTCCGACGCGTGGAAGGCCTACATGCGCCGGCAGACCAACACGGTGAACTGGTCGCCGGAGCTTCCGTTGGCCCAGGGCATCAAGTTCGGCGACTGACCCCGGTCGTTCGTACCGATCCCCTCGTCGGAGAAGATCACGGAGCGCGGCACCCCGGCCGCGCTCGCACATCTGTCTTCCTCCAACTTCCCGTGATCGCTAACTGGATTCTCATGCCGGAGTGGAAAACGCTCGCGGCTCCCGCGTGACTCCGGTTTACCTCGCAGCAGATGGTCCCGTCCCACCGTGAGGATGCGAACGTTCGAGCGCTGGTTGCCCACGGGCGATGTCCTTTGTCGAGTCATCCGGATCGATGATCTTTTTGCGCCGCCGCGAACGGTACTGGTTTTCCGAAGCCTCCCAGCGCTATTGTCGTTTCCGCCACTTGTGGCGGTCCCCCCAACTTTGCATCGACGATCGGGCGAACCAGCTCTTCTTTGCACGGAAGGATTCAAGGAGTTCCACATCATGCGAATACTGCTGCGTGTTCTCTTCACACTGCTCTGTTCGTGGGTTTGTTGCCAGACCGCCCTCGCGGGTCCGAATGCCGGAGGGACGTTGATCCTGGCGTTGTCGGAGGGGACGGCTTACTCACCGGACATCGACTACTGTCAGTCCGTGACGGCGACGAGCTGCGAAGCCGCCGTCTACAACACGGGTTCTGCCTATGAGGGTGAAACCGTCGTCCTCAACTGTTTGGCAGCGTTTCCGGTTGCTGGGCGCTTGGCCGGAATCACCTTCGGCGTGAACTACGACCCGAACTCGGTCGCCGTCATCGACTTCGGCGCCTGCGGCGACTTCGAGCTTCCTGATCCCTCGTGGCCAGTCCCGCTCTCGGGGACTGCCGTCACTTGGTCCTTCCGTCGGACGGAACAGCTGGTTCCCGTCTATTGGTTCGCCGCCTACAGCTACAACTATGCAGTGCCGTATTCGTTGACTCTGCGGATCCATCCCACTCAGGGCGGGAACTTCGCTGACGATTCCGTTCCCGCGGTGCTCGACCCGATCGAAGGGTTCGGGGCATTCGGATTCAACGATGCGGGAGCACTGCCTTGTCCGGTCGTGGGTGAGCCCACCGGCGCTTGTTGTTTCGCAGACGGAACCTGCAGCGTAGAGACCGAAGCGGACTGCGCCACGGCCGGCGGTTCCTACCAGGGCAACGACACGACCTGTGAGCCGAACCCTTGCGACCAGCCGACCGGTGCGTGCTGCTTCGCCGATGGCAGTTGCAGCATCCAGACTTCGGCG
>JAGQHR010001205.1 GCA_020431745.1 Candidatus Eiseniibacteriota bacterium | reverse complement strand
CGCTGATGAGGCACAGTTAGGTATCGCGGTGGAGTGGACAAGCAGTGATGCGCGGGACCGATGTGCAGCAGAGCGGAATGTTCAGTTACGTATCGTTGGAGTCGCGGGTGCCGGCGGCGCATCCGCTGCGGGCGGTGCGCACCCTGCTCGACGAGGCCTTGGCTGACCTGAACCGCGACTTCGACCGGGTGTATGCCCAGGACGGCCGGGCCTCGATCCCGCCGGAGCGGCTGGTGCGGGCACTGACCCTGCAGATTCTGTACTCGATTCGCAGCGAGCGGCTGCTGTGCGAGCAACTCGACTACAACCTGCTGTTCCGCTGGTTCGTGGGCCTTGAGGTGGATGAGGCGATCTGGGATCACTCGACCTTTACCAAGAACCGGGAGCGACTGATCGAGGCCAAGGTGGCCCGCAAGTTGCTGCGCCGGGTGGTGCGCCGCGCACGGGCGGCCAAGTTGCTGTCCAACGAGCACTTCAGCGTGGATGGCACGCTGATCGAGTCGTGGGCGGCGGTCAAGAGCATGCGCCGGCGCGATGGCCGGGACGAACCACCGGGCCCGGGCCGTAACCCACTGGT
>JAGQHR010001204.1 GCA_020431745.1 Candidatus Eiseniibacteriota bacterium | reverse complement strand
TCGAGAGCATGAACGACGTCTATGAAGTCGCGGTGTGCCGGCGTGTGCGTGGACAGGCGCTGCTCGCGCTCGATCGTGTCGATGAGGCGCGCCAAGAGTTCGCCAAGGCGCTCCAGTTCTTCGACTCGGTCGGCGAGAAGTTCGAATCGCTCCGGATCAAACGACTCCGGCAAGCCGCTGACCATGGCGACATCGTCTGGGACATCCGGGCGGCCATGCGTGATGGTGCGACATCCGTATCGAGTCCGGATCAGGAACAGGACGAGCCGGCCCCGGCGGCGACGGTAGCCGCGCGACCTGCACCGTCGCGGCGCGCCGATTCCGACGGCACTCATCATCCCGACTTCCCGCACATCCTCGGAACATCCCGCGTCCTCTGGGAGATGCTCGAATCGGTCAAGAGCGCTGCCATCACCAATCAGCCCGTACTCATCGAGGGAGAAACGGGCACCGGGAAAGAACTGCTCGCCAGGGCGGTGCACGATCTCAGTCCGCGCGCGGACAAACCGTTCGTCCCGTTCAACTGCGGAACGAGCACGGCCGAAGTGTTCGACGCCGAGATCTCCGGACACGTTCG
>JAGQHR010001203.1 GCA_020431745.1 Candidatus Eiseniibacteriota bacterium | reverse complement strand
GGAACGGACCTCGGCTACCTCTCCGCGACCGTCAGCTTCCTCTCCAAGCTCCATCGTCTCTACCGCGACGAGCGGACGGAAGCCGTCTGTCAGAAGGCGATCGAGTTCGCCTCCTACTTCGCCTATCCGAACCTCCACTACGCCGGTTCGATGGGAAGCCGACAGACGCTCCACTTCTATCCGCACGGCTTCGAGATCTACGGCGGTGAAGGAAACGCGCTCGCGTCGGCCGTGGCCGAGCGGATGCTGCGCGGACTCGAACGGAATGCGCTCGTCCCGCCGGAGATCCAGGAGGACCGCTACTTCCTCTACCGGATCCCCGAACTGCTCGAGTCCTACATCGACTACTCCGAGCGTCCCGATCCGTTGCCGCCCCTTCCGGACGAGGGCGAACCGTTCAGTCGCTACTGGCCCGGCGCCAAGATCCAGGCCCGGAAGACGCGCGACAAGAAGGGCCGCGAGTCCTACACCCTCGTCAACCTCGCGAAGGGCGGCGTGGTGAAGCACTTCCGTCTCGACTCGAACCAGTCGGTCGAGAACGACTGCGGTCTCATCGCGAAGCTCGAGAACGGCAAGGTCG
>JAGQHR010001202.1 GCA_020431745.1 Candidatus Eiseniibacteriota bacterium | reverse complement strand
CTGACGGTTGCCGAGAACATATTTCTTGGGCGACAGCCGACGGGACGATTCGGGTTGATCGATCATGGGCGAATGCGGCGCGAGGCGCAGAAGACCATCGACGGTCTCGGCGTATCGCTCGATCCGGCCGCCACGGTGCAGTCGCTTTCCGTTGCTCAGCGCCAGATCATCGCCATCGCCCGGGCCGCATCGTCGACGGCGCGGATCGTGATATTCGATGAGCCGACGTCGGCCCTGACGGACCGGGAGACCGACCTCCTGTTCGATCTGATAGAGCGGCTCAAGGCGCAAGGGCTCGGGATTGTCTACATCTCGCACCGCCTGGAGGAGATCTTTCGTCTCTGTGACCGCGTGACAGTCTTCCGGGATGGCCAGATGGCAGGCCAGAAGGATGTCTCGGAGACCAACCTCCGCGAGCTGATCGCGATGATGGTCGGGCGGGACATCAGCGACCTCTTCCGGAAGGAGGCCGCCGAGATCGGGGATGTCGTGCTGGATGTGAAGGCGCTCGCCAAACGCGGGGTGTTCGCCGACATCACGCTTTCGGTCCGCCGGGGCGAAATCGTCGGCGTCGCCGGTC
>JAGQHR010001201.1 GCA_020431745.1 Candidatus Eiseniibacteriota bacterium | reverse complement strand
TGCCTTCCGCCGAAGCTACTACGAGTAGTCGTACATATCAAGCAGCAGCGCTTCGGTATCCTTTCGCGGGGCGGCCGGTCAAAGCCGCTACCGGTTGTGGAACCACGCCGCGATCAGGACGCTCAGGCGTAGGAATGGAGCCCGCTGATCCAGAAATTCACGGCGAACATGTTGAACGCGATCGAGGCGAAGCCGAGGACCAGGACCCAGGCCGCACGGCGCCCCCGCCACTTGCGGAGGCCCTGCATGTGCATGTATCCCGCCAGCACCAGCCAGGTGAGCGCCGAGGCGGTCTCCTTCGGGTCCCAGCCCCAGTACCGCCCCCACGCGCTGTTTGCCCAGTAGGCTCCAAGGGCGATCCCCAACGTCAGCGCGGGGAACGCCAGGATGGTTGCCTGGTGCGCAATGCGGTAGGCGGTCTCCGGGTGAGGGAACCCAGGCAAGGCGGGTATGTAACTCTTCAGGAGGTATGCGCTCGACGCGACGAACGCGATGGTCATCAAGCCATAGGCCAGCATCATTGTGCTCACATGGATCGTGAGAAGCCGGTTAGCCTGGAGCGCCGGTATGAGCGGCCGCGTG